>CAMWQX010000182.1 GCA_947176475.1 uncultured Bacillota bacterium | reverse complement strand
TAATAATACCATAAAACATTTCTCATATTACATCATATAAAAAAACGAGGATATTATGCTCGTTTTATGCAACTTTTGCGTAATTTTCTGCAGGTAGTGAACCTGGACCCATTACTATGTTATTATTTACCATAGCTTGTGGATTATAATTATCTGGTAGCGTTACTGGAACCTCATTTATATTATTAGTTGTTGAACTCATATTAACTGCTGGACCATTTGAACTTGCCACGTAGCCTGTTTGTACTTGTTCAACTTGTTCCATTTGTCCGTCAAATCCTGAGTTTGAAATACTAGTTTGAGTTCCTTGTGTTGCTTGAGAAACTCCTGGGAATTGGTAAATAGTCGCTTGAGATTCTTGTTGAAACATTTCAGAATTGTTTGTATCCATAGGAATTGGAGATACGCTTGGTGTTCCTTCAGGTACAAGGGACAGTGTTTTTCCTTGTTCTTGATTCATTCCAGTGTCAACCATTCCTGTGTCATTAGGAATAACAATTTCTGGTTGTGGTGTTGGTGAAAGATCGTTAACAGAACCGTCTAAAATAGTTATTTCACTTTCTGATTTTTGTTGTTCTACTTCTCTCGTTAATTCATCAGTTTCTTTTATTTGTCCATTTAATTCGTTAGCTAGCATACTAGGTAATTCCTTAGTATTTTTAAAATATCTGTTTAATATTTCTAAAGCTTCTAAAGCTTCTTCTTTTGTTACTTCTCTATTACTATTTTTAGGAGTTATTCCCGTTGCAATGCCCAAATCATTGGATAAATTATTTGCTAATCCTTGTTGGTATTGAATTGAACTTCCAGTGTCAGTTAGACTTGCCGTTTCTAATTCAGTGGCAACATTTGCTGCTGTGTTGTCTTCATTTACTGCTTGTACAGGATTTACGATGAACGGATTATCAACATTATTATTTGTTGATGACATTGGTGGAACGTTGTTATTCGTATCTGTTTCAACAGCATTATTTGATTCATTTAAAGCAACAGGTTCTGTTCCTGAAGAAGCTTGAGTGATTGCTTGAGGTTGTGGCATTGGTGGTGGAACCGGTTGTTGATTTTGCATTCCTGTAACCATTTGGTTAGTTGCTGACATTTGTCCATTCATCATAGCCTGTTCTTGCATCACCAAATTATCTCCAATTTGTGAGGTTTCTTGCTGACCAAGTTCTTGAACGTTTCCCTGTTCAATTATTCCTCCGGTAGGTTGCATCGAGACAACTTCAGGTTTTATTGGATTATTAAATATATTTACCTGTTCTTGTTGACCATTTTCTGGCGAAACAAATGCAGGAGTTTGATTAACCTCTTCCTCATTGAAGAAACCGCCAGTTGACGCTTCTACTGCTGGGGCATCAACCATTTGTTGTTGTTGGTTTGCTAGTAAACCTGCTGCCTGTTTATCTTTAAATGATTGCTTCATTTCTGGTGTAATTGCTAATTTTTTAGGTATTCCGATATAGAACTGGTTGTTTGCCAAACTTAAAAATTTTATATCTGGATTTATTTCTCCGCGTTCAAGGCGTTCTAACTCTGGTCTAAGTTTTTTCCATTCTTCATCTGGTATTTTTCCCAAAGTTCCTGGTTCATCAGTTAACTCTGCAACATACATTTTTATTCTATCAGGCGTTGCTTGTTCATTTAAGGTATATAGAAGGTCTCTTTTGCCACTAGATAAAAACTGAATGTGTGAGATACCTTCAGCAAATATTTCGTTTTTGTTATTATCTGTGACTGTTATATTTTCTATCATAGCAGCACCCCTCTATCTTGTTTAATTATATCAATATACTTATTTCTTTTCAAGCAAAAAGTACCTACAATCGTAAGCGCAATTTTCCTTAATATGCTTATCTAAATTTTCGATATTATTTATACTTTTAACTTTTTGTCTGTTATCTCGCTTATAGAAACCCTTTAGACGTAATTTACCGTAAGCCCAATCTCCAAATATGTAATCAAAGTCTTTAAAGTAATCCGTAGTCTTTTCCTTAACCACTTCTTCGTCGTACCCATCACGATAATTTTTGACTACTTCATATTCAATATCATTTAATACTACTTTCATGTTATCCCCCTAAAATTGAAACAATTATAACACCAATCATAATTTCTGTCATAACGATACTAACTATCAGCAATTTATCGACAAAACCATTTCCGGTTGTTAATACCAAATTGCTTTTTTTAAATAATGATGGTTTCTTTTCAAGTTCAAAAATTCTATTTTCTTCTTCAATTATTTTATTGTTAATAAGTTCTATTTCTGCATTAGATAATACAGCTACTTGCTTAATATCATATCCAAATCTTAAATAGCGATCTGGGTTAAGCAAATTAGGATTAATAGTCATTAGCCTTACCTGTGTATTTGTAAGACCATATTTATTATCTTCCCATTTTTTGATAATTAAGCCACGATCTGTACTAATAAGTTTCTTTAACTGTTTAAGTGTTCCTTCACTTGGATTAAAGATTGTATCAAATTCTTGAATTTCTTCTGCTGTAAATTCTCTTCTCTTGCTACGTTTATTAATCATTTCTATAATTATTTTTTCGATTTCGTTTATTAATCCTGTTGCCTTTTCATGAGATTTATAATTTTTCAAAAAGTAATAATAAGCATTCATATATTTTAAAAATGCTTGCATCTCACTTTCTTTCAAATCATACATTAACAAATTGCATTCGAAGGCTTGTTCATTATCTATCTTATATGGCAACAGAATTGATTTTTCACCATATATGATTGTTAGTGCTTTTATTACCGACATTTCAAATGTGTAGCATTGAGGATAATCCTGTTCTTCTTTTAAGGCAAGATATCCTCTAATGCCATGTTCAATAGCCGGGTTTATAAAATACTTTTCGACGTATCTGTACTCCATATAATCACCCTACTGTAATAATAATAGCATACTTAAATCAATATTTCTAGTGTCAACCTATGTCAATAAGACTAGAACTACTCTTATATGCCCCATTGTAAAGACTTGGGACTTTGCCATTTATCACCTTTGAACCTAGGATTAATTCATAATTGTTAACAATTTTTTCTTCTTGATATGGCAAAATCATTTTTTGTTCAAGAGTTATCGTTAAAGTTACATTTAAGAGGGCGTTATTTATTCCATATTCTTTAACTTCTGTTTCTATTGTACCTAAGACATGCTCATAGAGACTAAGTTTAATAGGAATCTTGGGACCTAAATTAGAAAATAATACTCCATCATAAGCTAATCCTAAGGGTAGTTCTAAATAGAGATTATTTTTATAACTTTTTAATTCGCGAGCATTTTTAAAATTATCAATATTTCCTTGTTCCAATAAAAAAAGATTATCCTGAATTTTCACGATAATTTTTTTCATTAGTTCATAGGCCTTATTATAATCCACATCTACAAAGACGATTTCTTCTTTGCTATTTAGATTAACGATTAATAACTCATCGATATTGGTTTTAGGCAAAATATCTTTTTTGATATAAAGTGTATTTATTTCATCAAGTTTAGATACAGCTATATTAAAAATCTTTGGACTAATATTTTGATTGAAAAAGTGCATTATAATAAGTGTTATAA
>CAMWQX010000181.1 GCA_947176475.1 uncultured Bacillota bacterium | reverse complement strand
CATATATTTCATCTAGATTATCTTTTAGTTCACAGGAAGTTACAACATCCTCATAAAAGTTTAAGAAAGTTTTATTATCTTTATAATAGGCATTATAATATTTTTCTAGGGAAACATTTTCAGTAAAATGAGTTTCATTAAGGCGGTCAAACATGGCCTTTAAACTGTTTTTGCAGTTTTCACTTTTGATTGATTCAATATCATCTCTGATAATAGTTGCTCGTTTAGTATAAAAAGCTAAATCTTTTACATAAATATTTTCTAATTTATGGGATTTAATAGAAATGATTCCTACTATGATGAGAATCATTAAAGTTATTAAAACACCTAGTATTATTAATCTCTTCTTCATAAGTTATTTTCCTATTCTCTATAGTTAAATTATATCATTATCTTATCAATTGACAAGATATTATTTAGAAAAATGAAAAAATGAGAAAATTATTTCTCATTTTTATGGTTAATAAATTCACAAATAAGATTAGCCGTATTTTCAACACCAATAGATGAGTCAATACATAAGTCATAGTTATTAACATCACCAAAGGTAGATCCGGATATTAGTTTATAATAGCTTTCTCGATTTTTATCGGATTTTTTAATATTCTTCTTGGCATCTTCTTTCTTATCTTTATACATTTCCATAACGCTTTTTATACGATACTCCTCTGGCGCATAGATAAATATTCTAACTAGTTTTTTGTTATTTCTTAAAACATAATCTGCGGCTCTTCCGACAATGACACATGATCCATTAGAGGCAATTTTTTTGATAACCTTTTCTTGAGCTTCAATAGCATATTTGACAGGAGCAGTCGTTAAATATAAATCATGTAAGACATTATTCTTTTGATTTAATTTAGAAACGAATTCTTTATCTAAACCGCTTTCCTCAGCTGCTATAGCTGTTAATTCTTTATAGTAGTAAGGGATATCTAATTTTTTTGCAACTAATTCACCAATATATTTTCCCTTAGATCCATGCATACGACTGATAGTAATGATAACACCATCTTTACTAGTAAGTATATTAGTTTTTGCATTAGAGCTTATTACTTCTTCTTTGCCCAAATTCTTGAAGAATAAGACAAGTAAGATAATAGTGATAATCATACCAATGACGTCAGCAGCGGGAGCAGCATAAAGACTTCCTTCAACGCCCATGTACATAGGTAAGATAATAACTAAAGGGACAAAGCAAACAATATCACGAGTAAGAGAAACGATTGATGCTTTAATAGGATTTCCAACAGCTTGGAAGAAAATACTACATACCTTAATTAGACAAGTAAATACGACAAGTAGTAAGAATATTCTAAATGTCTTTGTTGCAAATTCCATATATAGATCAGATTCGGTACCAAACATTTTAATTATTACTTCAGGACATAATTCAAAAAGTGCTGTTGCTATTAAACCAACAATGATAGTTGAAACGATAACAAGTCTGAACGTCTTTTTGACTCTAGCATATTCTTTGGCACCGTAGTTATAGCCTAAAATTGGTTGTGCTCCTAAGATGATTCCAACAGCAATATTAATAACAATGGTAAATACTTTCATACATATACCAATTACGGCTATAGGAATGTCGGCTCCATATTTGGATATTGCTCCATATTTAGCAAGCATGATATTACATACTAAACTGATAATAACAATACTCATTTGGGTAATGAATGTCGATATACCTAACTTGATAACATTACTGAAGATACCCATGTTGATTTTAAAACTACTCCATTCAATTTTAAATGTCTTAGTTTTAGTAAAATAAATTATTGATGCAATCAATGATAAACACTGTCCGATAACTGTTGCCCATGCAGCACCTGCAATGCCCCATTTGAATACAAAAATAAAGATTGGATCCAAGATAATATTGGTAATGGCTCCTATTAAAGTTGAAGCCATAGAAAATCCTGGACTACCATCCGCTCTTATGACAGCATTCATACCATTAGCCATCATATAAACAGGAATAAAGATTAAAATAATTCTAAAATATTCCACAGCAATAGGAAGTGTTACATCACTAGCTCCAAATAAGAATAATAAATTATTCATGAAGATAAAACCTAATATAACAAAGATAATACTTATAATAAAGTTAATAAGAATACCATTTCCAATTGCTATATGAGCATTTTTAGTATCTTTCCTTCCTTGGCATAATGACAAAAATGCTGCTGATCCATCTCCTATCGCCCAAGCAAAGGCAACAGAAATAATAGTTATTGGAAATACTATACTAGTAGCCGCATTTCCTAAATACCCTAGTTCACTATTACCGATAAATATTTGGTCAACAATATTATAAAGTGAACTTATAAGTAAAGATAAGATACAAGGAATAGAGAACTTTAACAATAATTTTGAAACTTCCTCTTTTCCTAGATATTTGTTGTTTTCCATAAATTCCTCCTTGTTATCGACACAACTTGGGCAATAAAAAAACGCATAAGCATCTTCTGCTTATACGCTATCTAGCTGTGTCCGACTTATTCAGTTTATCACAAAAAATTTTTTTTTGTAAGCTTTTTTTTACTTTTTTGAAATTTACTTGCTTCCAAAAGAAACATTTGGATTGATTAATTCTCTTATTTTTTCATCAATAGCTTGAGTTAAATCAATAGGATCAAAATCAATTGGCGCTATTTTACCAAAAGTTCCTGGAACGTGCATATAACCTTGTGCATTCATGATAAGTTCAACGACACCATATAGAGAAATGTCCCCATAAGTATCCTTTTGACCAAGACATGATCTTACATCATATGGTGTTGGTCTTTCACCGCCTTTATTTAATGTTGAAACCATTAAAGTAATGCGATCCAATATCATAGTAATAAAATATGTTATTTCCGTTTCTTGTTCGGAAGTAAGATTATCAATGTCATATCCTTTTGCACATTTTCTTATTTCCTCTTCAACAAACTTAATGAAAGCCATTACGTCTTTTTCTCTTTCATCGATTTTAAGAACATCATATCCCATTAATACATCATATGAATGTCCATGGTTAGTTTCATGAATATCGTATTTTGCTCCAGCTTGAATGATTTCTTCAATTGTTTTTCCAGTAAATGGAAATGCAGTAATTTGTTTCTTTTCCATAATATCTCCCCCTTTTTTATGGGCTATTATATCATAAAAATTTTATTTGTAAAGTTACTCTTGAGATTCTTTGATTTTCTCCTCAGTAGTTTCTTTTTCAGATTCTTCATTTTTTAAAGGCTCTTTATTTTCTTTTACTGATGATTCTTCTAATTCAAATTCTTTATTTTCCTTTTTATTTTTATAGATAGTTAATACAATCTTAAGAACAATTAAAGCAATTACAATACCAAGATAAATGAATCCATCTCTTTTCCATATTGCACACATACGATTAATGTTATTTTCAATAAATTTTCTTAAGAATTCTAACTCGGATGGATAGAAATGATTCATAAGAGTTTGGAATTCAAATGCTAAGAATAAACAAAGGATAGTGGCAGTAACGAATGGTTGCCACTGTCTCGTATACACATCGGCCGCTGCCGACGACTAGTCGAGGGTAGATCTCGGTGGTCGCCGGATCATTAAAAAA
>CAMWQX010000180.1 GCA_947176475.1 uncultured Bacillota bacterium | reverse complement strand
TCTCGTGTGCTCGGAGATGTGTATTTGAGACAGCAGGTGATTTATATGGATTTAGACCATATTAGAAATTTTAGTATAATTGCACATATCGATCATGGTAAGAGTACCTTAGCTGATCGTATCTTAGAAATAACTGGTGCTGTCGATAAGCATGATATGAAAAATCAATTGTTAGATAGCATGGATCTTGAACGTGAAAGAGGTATCACGATTAAATTAAATGCTGTAGAACTTAACTATAAGCACAATAATGAAGATTATATCTTACATCTAATTGATACCCCAGGACATGTCGATTTTTCCTATGAAGTATCAAGAAGTTTAGCTGCTTGTGAAGGGGCCATATTAATTGTCGATGCCGCTCAAGGTATTGAAGCCCAAACATTAGCCAATTTATATCTTGCTTTGAATAATGATTTAACCATCATACCAGTTATAAATAAAATTGATCTTCCTAATGCTGATGTTCCTAAGATAACTAAAGAACTAGTCGATGTCTTAGGATTCAAAGAAGATGAAATCATTTTATGTTCCGGCAAAACTGGAGTAGGCGTACCCGAATTATTAGACGCTATTATTGAACGCATTCCGGCTCCTGCATCACCCGATAATAATGAAGCAAAAGCCATGATATTTGATTCTTACTTTGATCCATATCGTGGGGTTATTGCCTCTATCCGTGTCTTCAGTGGTGAAATAACTAAAAAAGATATAATAAAGATGATGGCTAGTAACTCGTCATATGAAGTTGTCGAACTAGGCGTCAATACACCTAAAAGTAAGAATCTCGATAAATTAGTGACTGGACAAGTAGGTTGGATAAATGCTAGTATCAAAACCATTAATACGGTTAAAGTTGGGGATACTATTACAACACAGTCTCACGAGGCAAAATCTCCACTTCCGGGATATCAACCAATGAAACCTATGGTTTATTCCGGATTATTCCCAATTGAACCAAATAAATTTGAGCCATTAAAAGAAGCCTTAGAAAAATTAAAATTAAATGATGCCTCTTTAGAGTTTGAACCAGAGACCAGTGAAGCTTTAGGTTTTGGTTTTCGTTGTGGTTTCTTAGGACTTTTACATATGGAAATTATTGAAGAGCGAATTACTCGTGAATTTGGTATAGACATCATTGCTACTTCTCCATCCGTTATTTACGAACTTGAACTAACTAATGGCGATATCATGTATCTTGATAGTCCAAATAAGATGCCTGATCGTGCTAAGATTAAAGAAATACGTGAACCATTTATTACAACTAATATCTTTGTTCCAAGTGAATATATTGGTGCCATTATGGAATTATGTCAAGATAAACGCGGCATTTATAAATCATTAGATTATATCAATGAAACAAGAGTAAATATTCATTATGACTTACCATTATCCGAAATTGTTTACGATTTCTTCGATAGATTAAAATCAAGTACCAAAGGATATGCATCATTCGACTATGAATTATGTGGTTATAAAGCTCAAGATCTAGTCAAGATGGATATTTTAATAAATGGTGATGCTGTTGATGCCTTATCTCTAATTGTTCATAAAGACTTTGCCTACCCAAGAGGAAAGAAGATTGTCGAGAATTTAAAAGAGATTATTCCAAGACAATTATTCCAGGTGCCAATTCAGGCCAGTATTGGCTCCAAAGTCATTGCTCGTGAAAATATCTCTCAAATGCGTAAAAACGTTTTAGCTAAATGTTACGGTGGAGATATTTCCCGTAAGAGAAAACTTCTAGAAGCTCAAAAAGAAGGTAAGAAGCGTATGAAGATGGTTGGCTCGGTTGAAATACCGCCAGAAGCCTTCTTAAGCGTCTTAAAAACCGAAAAATAGACTACATTAGATAAAAATGTAGTTTTTTCTCATTTTCTTTGATATTATATACATATAGAAAGTAGGAGTAAAAATGAAATCAAATAACAATAAGCAAAAGAAACACACCAACACATTAATTATTATTGTTGCCGTTATCTTTGCCGTATCATTAATAGCAGCCATGGCTTTAATGCTAAAAAGTGATAATGAAAAGAATAATGAAAACAATCAAACATCAAGTACCACTAGTTCAAATACAACAAGTACAACATCAGAAGCAACAAGCACCACAGTAGATGAGCCAACGACAAAGAAGACAACTTCAACTAAATCATCAAAGACATCAACTACTAAAAAAGAAACGACAAAGAAAACGACAACAACCAAGAAGCCAAGTTTTAAAGAATGTGATATGGAAGAACTTAATCGTATTGCCAAAGCCAATAAACCCGATCAATATGCCGTATGGAAGACTGAGCCAACATTTAATGTCCCTTCTAATATTCAATATGGCATCGGATATCAAAAATTCTTCTGGATGTGGCATAAAGTAGGCGAAATCACAGATGGTGGTGTTACAAAAGATAAATACGCTTGGGTTGTAGCATCAGACAAAGAAAGTGGTTCTGGCTATCCTCATGGTAAAGGAAACGTTATTCATGAAATTAATCCATCTGGTCACTTCAAAAATGCTTTGAAATATATGATACCAAAGCCAACTGATTCAGGTACTAAAGAAGGTGAAAGAAGAGGAGTAATATCCCTTTACTATCACACAAGCGCAACATATATTGGATGTAATTAATTCTAATTATTTTACAATTAAATTATCTTATGTTAGAATAACCCCTCAAAAGAGGGGGTTTTTATATGGTAAAGTATGAAACAGATAGAATGTGGCAGATAATATTAAAAGATGCTGGTCTTGATTATAAAGACAGGCCAAATTGGTCACAAGAAGAAATCGACGACTATATGCGCGCCATAAGTAGATATGTAAGGAAAAAAGGTACTAACAAAGAAATATTTATGGAATTACGAAACTTCCTTAATCTAAGCACAGACTATTGGCATAACATGGAACGCATTAACTGTTATGCCTATGCCTTAGGATGTGATATACCTACTGGTTGTTTTAATATAAGAGGCTATAACCCTGGTTGTTTTTATGAGGCGATTAATAAAATTAAATTAGATTTATTAAATAGCGATACCCTTGTTGAACGAATGGAAATGGATTTTGAAACCTTAGAATTCGACTACCACGTAGTTTCCCCAAACGAAAAAATTGGCGAAGGAGAATGGAAAATTGCGTTTTTCTATGATAGAACATTTGTGAAGGGGAATTTTCATTTTCTAAGACAAGGCAAAGATGGGCTATGGTATCATAAACCAGGATTTTTATATAATAACTTTCCAACCAACAAAGATCATAACGATAACATAATCACTAATCCGGCTGATGCTTTCTTTAAAGTACCAATGGGGACGAAAAAAATGTATGAATATGATAGATGTTATAGTTTAAAAATGCGATAAAAGCCAATTTTCATAACTTTGTGAAATATTAATAATAAAATATTAAAAAAAGGGAGATTTTATATGACAATATTCGAATCAGATGAAATAAGAGTTGCCAAACTATATATAGACGAATCAGAATATAGAAAAAAACGCAACTGGTCAAAACAAGACTTTGATGATTATATACGCACTATAGATAAGTATGTCAAAAGTAAATATATAAATAAAGAAATATTAAAGGAACTAAGAAATTATTTTCATCTAAGCAC
>CAMWQX010000179.1 GCA_947176475.1 uncultured Bacillota bacterium | reverse complement strand
AATTCTTCTCCAGAAATTACTGGATGAGGTATTTCTAATTTAAGATTAGTTGTCTTCTTAAAAGGATTTTTATAACCAAATTCTTTTATGACTTTAAAATAATTTCCTCTATTAGAATAGTATTTACCCTCTTCATCTTTATCGGCATAGAATTGATAAGTTGAGGCATCTAATAAATAGCTATGCTCGTCGTCATTCACGAGATTGATGCAATGACGTTGTTTTTTATCAGGACCAATTATACCATCTTCTATTAATTTTATTGCTACTCTTTCAAAGATAGTGTTAAGTTCATTGATAGTATCTTCAAGAGTTTCTTGCTTTTCAATGTTGGCCATATCTTCTTCAGTTAAATAGTCTTCGGCTTTAAGTTCAATGGAATTTTTAACTTCATAATGATCACATATAATATTACTACTATTAATGTTGAAGTCTGTATATAAGTCAGTTAATGCCGGAGCAATACTGCGACATACACCATGACCGTTTAGGACTTGCGCAGCAAGAATGGGTTCTTCTTGGAATAATCCTTCAACGTGATATTGAGTACTTTGACGATTATATGATAAGTAATTGTGATTTAGAATATGACAAAAATAGGCAAATATTCCGGCAATATCTCCTTGTTCTAGAGTTTTTATGTTCTTTACTAATTCTTCTCTAACTGATTTATAAATACTATTTAGTACTTGATACTCGGCAGCATTTGCACTATTTTTATATGCTGAATATGACACATATGCTTGAGCAAGACCGGTAAAAAGGGTCCATATCATACTATTAAAGTTTAGCGATAAACCACATCCAGCAGACAAACTTAAAGCAATTATGGCGTTTAAGCGAAATTGTTCGTAGTCTTTTTTATAACTATATATGCTTCTTGACATATTTATTCCTCTTTTCAAACGCATTTGATTATATCATAAATATTAAATTTTGCAAAATTATTTACTCACAAAATGCTTTTTTCTTGTTTTGATGGTATAAGAATCTTTTGATAGATACTTTCGGCTTCTTCTAAAGCTGGTTTTATATCTTTATGGAAACTATCTATGACATCTTGATTTTCTTCTAAAGTTCTTTCTATTTCGGCAAAATGATACATTACTTCAAAAGCATCTTTAAATTCTTTTTCCTCAAGAATATGCTCTCTTATGTTAAAGAAACCAAGATTATCCTTTTTCTTTTGGTCTGATATGAGAATAGCATTACCTATAGGTGATACATATTCTTCTGGACGATCAGGAATAGGAATATATATTTGAGGTATAGATGCGTCAAGATAATATGTGTAATGTTCATCATTAGCTTGGGTAATCATATGAGAGCGGAAAAAGGCAGGCTTTTTCGGATATTTTTTCTTGTACTCTGATATTATATAATCCATATGCGGACTACAAACTTCTTTAACTTGTTCTAGAGTAAAAGTTTGATGCTCAGTCTCTTTATTATCGCTATCAAGATCAATGTTTGATAATTTTTCTTGGCGAAAGTTACAAGAAATATTTGTTGCTTCATGTCCATAATCACTTAGTAATCTAACAAGAATTGGCGATATGTTTCGACATTGACCATGATCGTTTAGGGCTAGGGCTTGTAAGATGGCTGGTTCACAGTAAATCTTTTGGTCATATAAGGCATCTAATTTATCAGGATCATAACTTAAATATCGGCAATTTATAATGTAATTAAAATAGGCATAAATATCTTCAATACTAGAATATTTAAATACATCCATATTTTTCTTCATTTCTCCGTAGACAAATTCAAATATTTCATTAATTCTTTGAAATTCGTCACATGTAGCAATTTCGGTGTATGCTCCTTTTTTGCCATTATTAAAAAGAACAGCTATAACCAAAGAGAGACAGACAATGGCTTGTGATCCGAAAACAAATCCTCCAAGTACGCCTATTCCCGCAATCTTAAAAACACTTTCACATATTTTGTAGACTCCCGTTGTAGTTTCATAACTATTATCTTTAATTTTTCTTTCTTCCATACTATCCCCTCTTTTTAAGCATATATTTAATCACAAGATGATACTTTTAGCAATAAAAAATACACTCATTTGTTTAAAAGTGTATTTTATTTTAGATATTAATTATGCTTTGTGTATGCTACTGCTTTTTCATCTTTGATATCTTGTCTTTGATATCCATATCTTTCTTTTATCGCATCTAACATGGAAGTATATAAATCAATAGCATCAGAAACACGGTCTTGGCAAAATAAACTTACTAATCCATTAAGATAAGAAAGCCTTAAATATTCAGCATATTCTTGAGCATTTTCATCAGATTCTAATAATGTTGCTAGTGCTGGACCATCAACTTCATAATCATCTAAAAATTTTTGATATTCCTCTTTAGAAGGCAAGATGGTGTCTCTTAGGTACATAAAAGCACACATATATTCATTATCTTCTGGTAGACCTAAGATTTTCGTTATAGCAGTAACAACATAATAACCATGATCTTTAGATATTCTACTTAAGCGATTCTTCTCTGTTTGACTTCTTCCCATTACTTCAGCACGGTAATTACAAGAAAAGACACTGGCGTTGGCTGCTACATAGGTTTTCGTCTTTTCACAATAAAATTTCCCGTTTTTTTCTTTGTTTGGATTTAACTCACGACAATATGCGCAATCAGCATCAAATGGAAACATTTTACCCCTCTTTTCATAATGCGCGTTATTATATCAATTTTGTTTTAACTTGTCAATTTTAGTTGGACTTCTTCATAGGCGGAATGGACGTCAGTACAGTTCCTTACAGGAAGAATAATTTCTTCATATTCATCATATTCAATACCTAAGCCGTGGATGAACCTTTCAAGTCGAGGAGTATAGAATTTTTCAGAAAAACGACCATCGTTAAAATAAGACTTTCCCATCATCTCAAAAGTTTTTCGCGCTGGTGTTTGTATTTTACTTCCTTCAAAAGAATAATTTTGAATAAAATATTTTAAATACATTTCTTCAAACTTTTCCGCCATAACTTTAGGAGAAATTTTGATCATATTATATAAAGCGCATAAATTGGCATTTCTTTCGTGGCAAAATTCGGCAGGACATTTAGCATAATTTTTTTTAAATTGCTCATACTCATAATTACTAAGATTATGGAATATATTGCGATATAGTAAGTATACTTCTCTGTAGCGTCTGGTTCCCTCTTGATAAAAATGAAAATATTCATGGAGAAGAATAAAGGCCACATAATGCCTTACAAGTTCTTCTTTACTTTCTTTGTTTTCCATGGGAAACTGTATATTTACCCAATCTACAACATGTTTTTGTAAGTTTTCCAAGTTTATTTCCACTTCAAATTTTTTTAAATTTGCTGATGTATGCTTTTTGTAATCACCAAAGACTATTTTAGCATCTTTAAACCAACAAAATTTTTCTTTTATTAATATTGAAAATAAATCATTAAGAAAAATTTTATCTATCGTGCTCATTATTTTTAGGAAGAAACTTAATTCTTCTAAGGTTTTTTTATCAAATTCCATATCCTGTTCACTACACTAGATTCTGGTTCGTTTGCTACATATTGCAACACTTCCATTTCCTGTACCCATTCCAAAATCCTGTACCAATTCCAATATCCTGAAACCCTTCCATTTCCTGTATCCATTCCATCTTCCTGTACC
>CAMWQX010000178.1 GCA_947176475.1 uncultured Bacillota bacterium | reverse complement strand
GGTTTAAAAAGAAGGTCATCGTGAATATTGATGGTTTAGAACATCAACGTGAGATAAAGAAAGCCAAGCCATCTTCAAAGAAAGAAAAAGCCAAAGAAGAAAAGAAAGAATCAGATGACAATAAAAAAGTTTCTAATAAACAACCAGAATCACCCAAGAAGCAAACAAATCTAAATCAAACAATTCGTGAAATCAATAAATACTTTGATTTAGATACTTGTGAATTAAAAGAAAAACTATCGCTAGATCAAGTAATTTACATATTATCCTTGATGTATTTGGGAAAGGTCGAAGAAACTAAAGTTGAAACATTTTTAAGAAGTGCTATGCGCGTACTTAAAGAATTCCATCCGTATGCGATTCTTCATCAAGCATATGATAAGTTTGCATATCTAAGTATCGAAAATTCTGAAGTAAAAGAACACTTAGATATGATTGAATATATTTTAAGTGATGCAAGTATTTTCGTTTGTAATGATGGGGAATACAAATCAATTAAAGAACTAGTTAGCGAGGAATTAAAAGAAATTATGCGAATCATCAATGGTGATTATACATATGAGGTGGCGGAAGCCAAAAGATTACTTAATACTAATAAAGAATAGAGGGAAAATCATGGAAAAAGTAAAAGAAGAATTACAAAACTGTTTGAATGACTTATTGTATACTGAACTTGGAGAGATTTATATTGAAGCATTTGCTAGAGTAGCCAATAGTGCTTATCAAGAGTTAAATGATATAAAAGACAAAAAGAGTTCTCGATTATTAGAAGCTAGACAAAAAGAAATAGGGCGAGTCCTTTATAAGATTCAAAATAATAAAGTTCTCTTTTTGAAATGGTTAAGTGAAAATAGAGCGGACCTTTATGAAGAAGTGGAAAATATAGTAAAAGAGAAACATCCAGAACGTACAGCCGTTCTTATGACCTTAGACCCATTCATGGATTTTCTAAACTTAGAAAAAACCGATATCTTTTTAGAATTTGATGAAATGGCAAGAGTTTTAAAATATGTGGATTTAAATACGGTTTCTCAAATAGTTCTATTTTCAACTATTGTAAGGAATAATATCGCTTTAGATTCTGATCCTGAGGTAAGAACATTCATCACCAATGTCTCTGGACTTTTAGATTACGAATATCAGCATCTTACAAAAAATGAAGTAATGGAACTTTTAAAAAATGACAAGTTAGAGGAATATCTTAAAGATGAAAATCCAGAGAATCCCGAAGCTCAAGAAGAATTATCAAAACGCTTTCACAAAACTAAATTTGATTATACCGATCGTCAAACATCATGTCGCCATCTCGATGCCATCTTCCGCAAGAAATTATCGGAATTAACAGAAGAAGATTATCAAACGATAACTGTTAATATGAGTGAAATATTCTTTGATCATTTGGCATATCGTCTAATTAGTTTTTTAAAGAAAAATAATTCTTCTCATAAAAATCTTTATGAATTTCTAGAAAGTAAGAGAAAAGTTGTTGAAAAAACTAAAGCAACTAAGAAAACTAAAACACCAGAAACAGAAAATGGTAAAGAAAAAAAGAAACGTCAACAAGAAACACCAAAGAAACAAACAAATTTAAATCAAACAATTCGTGAGATTAATAAATACTTTGATTTAGATACATTAGAATTAAAAGAAGAGTTATCTCTAGATCAAATAATATACACTTTATCATTAATGTATTCTATAAACGTTGAAGAAGCCAAGACCGAAACCTTCTTAAGAAGTACCATGCGTATCTTTAAAGAATTTCATCCATATGCGATTCTTCATCAAGCGTATGATAAATTTGCTTATTTAAGGGAGGAAAACTCCGAAGTAAAAGAACATTTAGATATGATTAAATATATTTTAAGTGATGCTAGTATCTTCATATGTGATGAGGAAACATATGCCTCAACAAAAGAATTAGTTAGTGAAGAATTAAAAGAGATTATGCGAATCATCAATGGCAATTACACATTTGAAAAAGAGGAAGCTAAAAAACTACTTAATGCTAATAAAGAATAGGGGAAACATTATGAGAAAAAGAAAAAAAAGAATTTCCAAAAAATATAAGAAACAAGAACCACATATGCCAAAGAAGCAAAAAGATTTAGATCAAATCATTCATGATATTATCAAACAATTTGATTTAGATACTTTATATTTAAAAGAACCAGATAAATTAAGCTACATTCTTTATGTATTGTGGGTTAAGTATCATAGTAAAGAATATTTATCATTCGACCAAATTATTTATATGATATCACTAATGTATTCTATTAATACGGAAGAGACTAGAATAGAAGATAGCCTATATACATTAATAGACGACTTTCTTGCTTATTCTCATCCATATGCTGCATACAATCAAGCTTATGATAGATTTGCCTATCTAGGGAGAGAAAATCATGAAGTTCAAGAACATCTAGATAAGATTGAAGAGATTTTAAGTTCAAAAAGTATCTTCATATGTGATGATGAGGAGTACACATCAACTAAGGAACAAATTGCCTTGGAATTATGGCAAATTGAGCGTATCACTAAAGGCAATTACACCTTTGAAAAAGAGGAAGCTAAAAAATTACTTAATACTAATAAAGAATAAGGGTGAATAAACCATGGAAGAGATAATTAAAGAATTAGAAAAAATATTAGAACAATTAGAATATCAAGAAATGGAAGATGTTTATGTTCTTGCTGTTTATCAATATACAGGTATGGCATTAGAAGAAGTTGACCGTATCAACCAAGAGAAAGGCAATCAAGAGGGATTTGGTGTCAAGAAAGTTACAGATATGATTTATAACAACTTTAAAGATGATCCAGATTCCTTTGCTGGATTAACTGAGGAAAATAAGGAAAGATTATTTGAAGCTTGCCGAGATAAAGTTCAAAGCGATAATAAAAAGCGTACGCGAACTATTCATCTATTAGAAGGATTTATTAATTTTTTAAAATTAGATGAACCGCAGATATTCCTAGAATTTGAAAAGTTGGCTGAGTTATTTCAAAACATCAATGTTGGGATTAACACTCAACTTTCCCTTGTAGGTACTATAGTTAATCTAAATAGTAAACTTGATGACACTGAACCAGATGGTCGTGTTTACCTTCCTAATAATGATGCTCTTTTAGGTTATACCTATAAATATATGGATGCTACTGAATTATATGGAATCCTAAGAGATAATAAATTAGATGAATTTCTTAAAGATAAAGATTATCCTAACAAACGTGCTCAAAAAGAAGTAAAGAGACGTTACGAAGAAACTAAACTTGATTATACAGATATTCAACATGCCTGTGATGCTCTAACGGCTATCATGGATAAAGATACCAAAGATACAACAGAAGAGGACTATCAAATTATCATTGATAATATGAACACTATTCATTTTGGTAACCTAGCATATCGTTTTATTAAAAAAATAAAAAAGCAAATAGAACTTGAGCAAACAACTGATGAAAAACAAGTAGAAGATAAAGATGCCAAAGAAGAACCAAAATCAGTAAAAAAAGAAGAAAAATCAAGAGTTAGTCAAAGAGAGGTTAATCATGTTTATTATGAGGCCGGAAAATACTTTGATTTTGATCTTTTTAAACCTAAAACATTTATGAATTTAGATGAAATAATAGAAAAATTAACAGAATTAATAAAAGATAAAAAA
>CAMWQX010000177.1 GCA_947176475.1 uncultured Bacillota bacterium | reverse complement strand
CATCAATATCTCTTGTGGCAAATTCATCTTTTTTCATATGTGGTACCTCCTAAGTTGTATTTTTAAAGTTTATTTATATGATATATAATTATTTGATATTTATCATATCTTTTTTCCACTTTACCAGTAATCTTTACTAAGTCTCCTGTTTTTATTCCTTCAAGTTGATTGAAGTAATCAGAGAATAAGACAAATTCCGATGAAGTTGTCTCATCACTTCCCTTTAGGAATGCCATATCCTTATTATTTTTAGTTGTTAATTTTTTAATACTTTCGATTAAAACAACGGTTTCAATACGCTTATCAAAGTAAGATGCAATATTAATTTGTTTAAATAAATTCGGATATTTACTTGCTGGATGGGTGGATACATAATAGCCAAATAATTCCATCTCTTTATTCATAAGTTCGATATCAGGTAGTTCTTCATAAAGAGTTAATTCCGGTTTGCTTACTAAAGAAGAATCTAAATCTCTTATTAATTCAGCATATGTTACACAGGCCGGAATATTTCTAATTAAGGTTTCACGATTATAACCAAAGTTATCAAATACGCCAGCAAGGATTAAAACTTCTAAAGTCTTTTTATTGACATTAAAGCCATAGCATCTTCCCATAAAGTCAAAGAAGTCTTCAAAAGGTTTATCTCCCCTGGATTTTAAAATAGCTTCACTGGAAGAAATCCCTACTCCTTTTATAACTCTTAGAGGAAGTCGAATACCATTTTCCTCTTTTTGATATTTATAACTTGATAAATTAATATCTGGTTTAAGGATTTGAATACCACTTTTCTTAGCTTCTTCAATATATTCACGGGTTTTTGCTTCGCCGCCAATATTGGTATTAAGAAGGTTTATATAATAAATCTCTTTGAAGTAGGTCTTTAAGTATGCCATTTGATATCCAATATAGGCATAGGCAACCGAGTGTGATTTATTAAATCCGAATGATGCGAATTTAACAATTAATTCGAATACAGCTTCTGCGGTCTCTTTAGAATGATTATTTTTAATCGAGTTAGTAATAAATCTCTCGCGTTCATTTTCAATTACTTCAAGTTTTCTTTTACTGATAGCTCTTCTTATGATGTCGGCCTCAGCATAGCTATAGCTTGCCATAAAACGTAAAATTTCCATGATTTGCTCTTGGTATATAAGAATACCATAAGTGCTTTTTAGGATAGGTTTTAAAGATTCGTCAATATATTCGACCTTTTTACCATTGTTCTTGCGATCAATATAAAGGTCAATATTTTGCATTGGTCCCGGACGATAAATAGCTAAAGCCATAACCAGATCATCAAATTTAGTTGGCTTTAATCTTCTTAAGAAATTCATTAAACCAGTGGATTCAAATTGGAAAACACCAACAGTATCGGCATTAGAAAATAAATCATAGACCTTTTTATCATCCAAAGGAATAGCATTAATATTTAATTTTCTTCCATATATGGATTCAATATCTTTTAAGACATTGGTAAGGATGGTTAAATTACGGATGGCAAGAAAATCCATTTTAATAAGCCCCATACTCTCAAGTTCGTTCATTGTTACACCAGTTAGATAGTCATCGCCACTTTTAATTATTGGTATAAGATTTTCTAGTGGTTCACTAGATACAACGACACCAGCCGCATGAGTTCCAATATTCTTTTTGATACCTTCTAAGTATAAAGATTCAGTATAAATTTTATTTAGTATAGAATTGCGTTTTAAAACATTTTTTACTTGATCAGTTAAGTTATCATGCAAAGATTCTTTAGAATTAATGTGTTTAAGAAGACTATTTAAGGTTGATTCATCGACATCATTAATCTTACCTACACATCTAATAACTTCTTTGGCGGTCATAGTAACAAAGGTCATTATCTTCGATACATAAGATTCGCCATAACGATTCTTAACATAGTCGATAACTTCTTCTCTTCTTTCATATTCAAAGTCGATATCGATATCGGGCATAGTTATACGCTCAGGATTTAGGAAACGTTCAAATAATAGATCATATTTTAATGGGTCAATCCAAGTTATGCCTAGAGAATAAGCTACTAAAGAACCGGCGGCACTTCCCCTTCCCGCTCCAACAAAGATGTCATTTTTAATGGCAAAACGAACATAATCTAAAACAATTAAGAAATAATCGGTAAAGCCCATATTGGCAATAACGTCAAGTTCGTAATCAAGACGCTTCTTATATTCATCAGTTACTTTGCCATCAAGTCTCTTAGTTAAGCCCTTAATAGCTAAATTTCTAAGGTAAGCTTCACTATCTTCGATGGTATTATCATAGTGAGGAATATATCTATTGCCTGTAGGAAATTCAATATTGATTAAATCGGTTAATGTGGATGTATCATAATCTTCATGTTTTAAAACATTTTGAGAATAATCAACAAGTTCCATACTACCTAGTTTTAAGTTATTATCAATCATATAAAGATAATTAACATACTTAGAAGATTCTTGATCTAAGGCAAGGATATCATTGATATAGACGATATTATTAGTAATTAGTTTAGCATTTAATTCTTCTTCTTTATCTTTAAAAGAGATAAAAACATTGGTAAATATTTTCGTTACAGTTTCATAGATACTAGAACTTTTCATAGGTAAGACACATATGATATTATCACTATAATTCTTTAAATCACCAAGAGATATAACATTGTCAATTTTATGACGAGTTAGTTTAAAAAGATTTACTAAACCAGCCATATTTTGGGGATATAAATAAAGGGTATACGAATCTATTTCAATATCCAAACCAATTATGCATTTGATATTATTCTTTTTACATTGTTCATAAAACAAGTGACATGAGCATAGATTATCATCAAGGATACCTAAAGAAGAATAATTATTTTTTACAGCATGAGAAATTAAGTCTTCTAATTTAATAAGACTTTTAAGAATGCTATAATCAGTTTTTATTCCTAATGGTGTATACATATCTCACTCCTACTTACTTTGATTATACACCAAGTTTTAGCGTATTGACAATCAATTCGCGAAGATGCTAGAATATTTTTGCTACATAGGTGATATTATGCAACGAGCAAATACAAATAATTTATATAATCAAATAAATGATCTTATTAATAAAACTTATGCTAATTATCGAGAATTTATCGAATATAAGAGTTTAAAACATATTGAATATCCATATATGCACTTTAATGAGCTTGATGATGCCACTAAGGCTTTTGAAAGAATGTCTAGCAATTTAGAAACAAATATTCTTGGGGATATTATGAATATCAATAAAAAAGATGTTGTTGTTGGTAATGTATATCAAAATTTGAAAAGATCTCTTTATTTTAAATTTTATAATTATTCTGGTGATGAATTTAGCAAGGTCTTAGTTCAAGGATTAAAGATGCAATATTATTTGACGGAATATATCGAAGAAGCTATAAGGGATTTTTTTAAAGAGATATTGAAGTCCTATTGTATTGCATCTGATGATGAGTTGATAAAAAGAGAATTGATTGCCCTTTGGCAAGATATTGAATTTAAGTATAGTATGAGTGGTGAAAATCAAAAAAATCATGTAGATAATATGCAAAGGGTAATAACAAAACAAATATCTAATAATAAAATAGGATGTTTTTGCAGAATTTATTTAGATGATCTTATAAAAAATACGATTGATGGGCTTCTAAAAATGAGTGATGAGGATTTAGCT
>CAMWQX010000176.1 GCA_947176475.1 uncultured Bacillota bacterium | reverse complement strand
AATATCTACGTAGTATTTGCTATAATCTTCCTTATCAATATAGATATCTACTGTTTTTATTTTTTTCTTTTTAACAATTTCCGAAATATTATAAAATGTTTCTTCACTATTAAAACCATAGTCATCATTCTCATATTTATATGTGGCATATATATATGAGGGATGGTGCTTAAAGAATCTAGTAAATTTTAAACTTCTTACACAGACTATATCTGCTTTTATTACTTTACCATGTTTTATTAGATATTCTTTTACTTTTTTCTTTTTATAGTAACTTAGGAAAAAGTAAAGACCACTTAAGAAAACTACAACAGATATGAATAAGACCATCATGCAACAAACAATTTGACTTTTAATATAAGAAGTTTCAACATTAGATTTATCATAATAAATAACCATATTAGCGCCAGGTCTTATGGCAGTATCATATATTTTTAAATCTTTTACAACATTTTGCCCGTTAGCATTATATTCCACAACCGTACCACTTTTATCTGTTCTGACAAATTTTACAGTGGCGATTGTTTGGTCACCCTTTAAATAGACTTTTAGGGAATCACTGCCAAATAATAAACATAATACAAGGCATATTGCGCCAAGAATAGTAACTACTATGCCTTTAAAAATATATGAGTTAACTTTATTCATAACTGCACCTCTAATACAATTATATAAAAATTTTACTTTATTTTAAAGTATTTCTTTCTCGCTCTTCCATTATTGAGATATTATGTGAAAGACGCATGCTACAGCAAATAAACAAAATTAGCAATAAAATAAAATAGATCATTATTACCCCTCCTTTTATTATCTATTTTTGACAAATTTCTACATTTATAATATGCACAGTAATTTATATATTATAAGCAACATATACAACTTGTTTATCTTTAAGCTCCCTAACACATGTTATGAGTACTAAAGTATTCTTAGTATTATCATACTTTATCGCTAGATTGCCATCTTTATCTTCATAATATTTATAATAAAGGCGATAGTGATAAGTTTTATGTTTATAATCAAGATTTATCTCATCTCCTAAGCTCATTTTTTCGAGGTTTTGAAAAAATGATACCTTGGAATTTCCACGATGTGCAGCTAGTATTAGAATTTTATCCATGTCATCAGCAATAACTTGAATATTTTTATTAACATTATTAAGATTTGAAGATATTGAATAGAAACCTCGTTTTAAATTTATAGTTGGTATATTTAAAAATCCAATATACTCATCTTCTTCAATTTTTTCATTTTGCGATACTAGATAGGCATCTATTTTTTCTTCGTTTATTGTTTCATTTTCTTCACGCGTTTTTATATCCAAAACTAACAATATACTTGTGATAAGTGTTAGTGAAATAAGAACTATTTTCTTAATTTTTAACATTTACATATAGTATTGAAGATAATACAAGCATGATTAAAGAGATATAGATTATTAAATCAAAGGAATCAGTAGCTGGTACTTTGACATTTAAGACATCATTTATTGAACCAATGGCAACTGATGGAATGTTAGAGTTACTTACTTCATTATTTGATAGATCCTTTTCCTCATTGTCATTTTCATCACTTGCTTCTGGTGGATTATTATCGGATGGTGAACCAGTTATATTTGAATTATCTTCTTCATTTGGAGATTCGTTGGTATCTTCTTTAGGATTTTCCTCAACTTCTGAAGATTCATTTGAATCTATTATTGGTTTATCTTTATCAATTATTTCATCCTCTTTAGGTTCTTCAATATTGGCATCATCATTGTTAGATTCTTCATTGTCATTATCTTCTTGGTTATTTGGAACTTGAAAATTTTCTTCTTCCTTTTTTAGATCTTCTTCAGTATTTTCTTTATCATTATTTCCCTTATCATCAACTTCACTAGAATCAAGAGGATGATTTTCTTCTTGATTATCTTTATCTTCTTTATCTTTTGAATCTTCCTCTATTATTTCCGTATTATCTTCTTCTTTTGATTCTTCTGTATCATCTTTCTTATCTTGTTCTTCTTCATTAGGTGATTCTTCTATCTGTTCTTCATCATCTTCATTCTCGTCAATATCTTTAGGTTCTTCATCAGGATGTGTTAAGTGATTTTGATGAAATTCATTATTATTCTCTTCCCTTGGTGGAGTATTAGTTCCGCCCCATGGAATGAGACCAGGAATTTTATTAGTTAATGGTTTCTCATCCTCATTATCATCATCTACAACTTCAATAGTGTCACTAGAACTATCTCCAACTATGAAAGGTGTTAATTCTTGATTATTGGTTTGATAAAAATATTCGCCATAAGGTAACTCAATTATTAAATTTTCTTCAATGTTTTTAGATAATATGAGAATCTTATCCTGATTATAGATATCTATTTTATTATTTTTCCCTTTGTTATTAAATGTCATATTCTTAGTGTTTAAAAGATTATAATAATCCTTTAAATTATATTGACGATTGGAATTTTCCGAATTAAAAGTAAAGTCGAAAGAAGATATTGCAAAATTACCATGATACATATTATCCTCAGTTAACTTTTTAATATAGTAACTTCCCAAGGGTATATCTAGATTAAATGTTACTACTCCTTTATAATCACTCTTACTAGTTCCTAGAAGGGTATCTTTTTTTACTATAGGCGAAGTTTGATCTATTGTGCTATAGATGTCTTCACTATTATATAAACCAAATTCTATTCCTGATGATGGCGTATAATTAAATAAAACATCATTACTACTATAATTAACATCTTGCTTAAGATTTTTGAAACTTACAGTAGCTCTAGGCAAATCACTTTTAAATGATAAAGTTTGATATTTATTATCAATATCTAGATTCACATCAAAGATTTCTTTATTTACTACGTATGGATAAGCATTTGAAACTTCTTTTACATAATAATTACTTGGGTATAAATTATTAAATGAATCACTTTCTCCTGCTATTAATTCACTTACTTTTTCATCTTTTTTATAAAGAAGTTCGCCTTTGTTATTATAGATATCTTCTTTGGCGTACAAGTGATATACTGAGTTTTTATTTGGTTGATAATCATAAATAAACTCATTATCTTGATAACCAGTTAATTGTTCTTTAGATGTTGTTATAAAAACTTTTCCACAAATAGACGTTATACTAACATTATATGATATGCTTTCAAACTTACCAATTTGCATAGCATCACGATATTTGTCGCTTACATAGAATATAGCTGAATTGGTATAGCGTTTAGAATTTTTTCGAAATATCAAAGTGCTACTACCAGCGTTGTTCATTTTAACGGTTATCTTATTATCATGAACGGTATAATTAGTATTGTTTGATGTTTCAAGATTGTATTCGTCCATAACATTGTTTTGATCTTCAATGGTTAATTCATCGTATATTTTTATTTTAAATGCTGTGGCCCCAAAATTGGGTTTCACATAATGATGCTTAATAATTTCTTCTAGTTCTTTTATTTCTTGAGTGTATATTTTATTCCCTCCGGAATCAACTAGATCTGCTAAATTATTATTTCCTTCTACTTGCCATATTAAATATTGTGTTATAGCATACCATTTTATGTCAGTATGATCATAATAGTCATCTTAATAGTTGTATAAATAATACCCTATCAAATTCATTTTATCAGATTGTTCTTTAGTTAATTTTCTCGATTTATAACTAAAATTATAAACAAAATAATCAGTAACTTCACCA
>CAMWQX010000175.1 GCA_947176475.1 uncultured Bacillota bacterium | reverse complement strand
ATTAAATATATTCTAATAACATTCTTATCTTTAATCTTTGTTATTAATACCATAAATGCATCTAGTTTAGATAAACTTCCCGTCATTGGAAGTATGGTCAATATTGATAAATTAAAAATATCCTTTGCTTCTGGAAATAATGAATTAGATGCTAGTATTCCTAATATTGAATATCCAAACAATGTTGATAAAAAAATTAATAAGGAGATAAATAAACTTACTTTCCGTATAATTGATTCTTTCTTTAAAGAATTTGATGATGATAATCATCACTATACTAAAATAGATTATGAAGTTATTACGGATAATTACGAATGGTTTACTCTTAAGATAAATGTTTTAGAAACTATGGCTAGTAGCAGTAATTTTGCTAAATACTATCACATCAATAAGAAGACCAATCAACTTACGAAATTAAGTGATTTATTTAAAAACGGGGATTATAAAGAAGTATTAGTTCAAGAGATAAAAAAACAAATGCTTGAAAGAATGTCTGAAGATCCAACCATCACTTATTGGATAGATGATTATGATGATGGCACATTTAAAACCATTGAAGATGATCAAAACTTTTACTTCAATAAAAAGGGCGAATTAGTTATTTTCTTTAATGAATATGAAGTAGGTCCTGGTTCAATTGGCTCCCAAGAATTTGTCATACCAACATCCATTTATGAAGATTATCTAAAATAAGATAATCTTTTTATATTGACAATTGTTATATACTGTTATATATTAAATATAACAGTTAGGAGGATAGTATGAAAATACTCATTAGTAATAGCAGTTCGGTTCCTATTTATGAGCAAATAAAAAATGCCATAATTACTCAAATAATGAGTGGTGAACTTGAATGTGATGAATCACTTCCGTCCATTCGTACATTAGCAAGCGACATTCACATAAGTGTTATGACCATCAAAAAAGCTTATGATGAACTGGAAAATGAAGGATTCATTATTACAAGACAGGGAAAAGGCAGTTTTGTTGCTCCTAAAAATACGGCACTAGCTCAAGAACAGGCCCGTAAAGATATTGAAAATTATATGGAGAAGATTATAAATATCAAAAATAAATACCATATAGAAGATGAAGAGATAATTGATTTATTTAAATATTTAATGGAGAGTGAAGAAGATGAATAAGGCAATTGAAATAAAAAATTTAACTAAGAGTTACGACGAACAATTTTCCTTAGGGGAAATTAATCTCGATATCCCAAGCGGACAAATTATTGGTCTCATTGGGGAAAATGGAGCAGGAAAGACAACCCTCATAAAATGTCTTTTAAATATCATCAAAAAAGATACTGGAAGTATTAAAATATTTGATAAAGATACGGATAAATTTGAAACGCTTATCAAAGAGAATATTGGCGTTGTTTTAGATGATATGTTCTTACCTGAGGTCTTAACGGTTCGAGATATTGATACAATTATGAAAGATTCATATAAAGCATGGGATTCTAATCTCTTTTATAAGTATATGAAAGATTTCGGGATTGATAAAAATAAAAAAATTAATAAGTTATCTAAAGGAATGCGTAAAAAACTTGAAATAGCTACATCCTTAGCTCATCATCCTAAACTCTTAATCCTAGATGAGCCAACAAGTGGACTTGATCCCGTTGTAAGGAATGAAGTTTTAGATATCTTCTTAAAATTTCTTGAAGATGAAGAACATACTATTTTACTATCAACCCATATCACATCTGATCTTGAACATATTGCTGATAAAATAGTATTTATTGATAAAGGGAAAATTATCTTAGATGAAACCCGTGATAATCTTATGGATAATTATGCCATTTTAAAGTGTGAGTTAGAGTATTTTAAAAAAATAGATGAAAAAGATATAATTTCTTATAAGAAAAATAAGTACGACTGTGAAGTACTCGTAAATGATGCCAAAAAGGCTAAGAAAAAATATAAAGAATGTATTATAGATAAAATTACTATTGAAGACTTAATGGTCCTTATGATAAAGGGGGAGAAATAATGTTAGGTTTAATTAAAAAAGATTTACTAATGATAAAAGGAACAATAAAGTTTATCGGAATTTTTGCCATCGTCTATTCCATGGTGGCCGTTATGGAAGGAGACTTAAATGGTGTTGCTTTTATACCAGCATTGGTATGTATAATGATGATGACTACATTTAGTTATGATGAATTCAATAAAACAGACGCTTATGTGACGACATTCCCTTGTGGTAAGAAAAATGTTGTAAAAGCCAAATATATTGCTACAATAATTCTTTTTATTGCATCAACATTATTATCTATTATTTTATCATCTGCAATTGGTATAATTAATGGCGATTTTGATTTTCAATATGCTCTAGAAATTGCTCTAGGAACTGCTATTGGTGTGAGTATATTCCAGTGCTTATTCTATCCTGCTATATATAAATTTGGCATTGAAAAAAGTCGTATCGGTATATTTGTTATTGTCTTTGCCATTGTGGGAGTAGGAGCACTAATTGCTAAAAGTGGTATAAATATAAATTTTCTTAAAAATATTGAAATCTTCCTTGATAATTATGGAATAATTATTATACCGATTATAACAATTATCTTATGGAGCATATCTTACTGGATATCTGCTCGTATTTACATGAAAAAGGAATTCTAAAGTGAATAAAAATGAATTATTCACTTTTTCTATGCTATAATTAACCTAATTAAGGAGAGAAAAAATGAAAGCGTAAAAGTGTTTTAAAAATAAAAAGAGAGGAGGATTATTATGGGAAAAGTAATAATCTTAGGTGGAAATGCCCGAAGTGGAAAGAGTACTTTAGCATATCGTTTAGTAAAATCAGGATTTAATCGTATATCATTTGATAATATCTATAGTGCTATTGAAGATGGATTGCAAATCAATGTGGATGATATATCCGAAGAAAAACAATTTGCTTTCTTTGAAAGTGTTGTCGATAAATGTCTAGAAGAAGCCGAAATAGAAGATATTAATTCGGTCATCGACATGTATGACTTTTTACCTAAAGATATCGATAAATTAAAAAGCAAAGATAAAGTATTTGCATATTTTTTAGCATATCCTAATATGAGTAAAGAGATGATTAAATATAATATCGTTCACTATGCTAAGCCAAGTGATTGGATAGCTCAAGTTGATGAGGATTATCTAGATACATGTGTTGAGAGATTCTATGAGCGAAACGAATTGCTAGTTAAAGAATGCGCTCAATATAATCAAACACTAATCGATACCAAATCTGGTGAAGATAGAAAAATTGTCTTAAATGACTTATTTGAAGAAATAACTAAGAAATAAAAGAAAGGATGATTCTTATGGATCTTTATAAAGTATTAGATGATTTAAATATTTCCTATGAAGAATTAGAACATAATGTCATTTTTACCATTGAAGATGCTATGCGTGAGAGAATTCCGGAAAGAATAAATGGCATTGAGTGTAAGAATCTATTTTGTAAAAATAAAGATCATTATTACCTAATATTTATTGAAGCAAGCAAAAGAGCTGATTTAAAAGCTTTAGCTAAACTTGTTGGCGAGTCGCATCTTAGTTTTGCAACTCCTGATGAATTAAAGAGTATCCTTGATCTTGATTTAGGAAGCGTAACTCCATTAGGTATTATTAATGATACTAATAATCAAGTTAAACTTCTCATTGATCAAGAATTGGAAAATAAAAAAGTCTTAGTTCATCCTAATATAAATACCAAAACGATGTCTATAAATTATGAAGATTTAATA
>CAMWQX010000174.1 GCA_947176475.1 uncultured Bacillota bacterium | reverse complement strand
TAATTACCTTAAAACATTATGGGGGCAGAACAAAACAAATTCCATATAACAAATGACGGTGTTATCTATCGGGTTGATGACACTGACGAAATCACGGAGCTTGGCAATGTTGATTCCCTGGATACTTCCAAGAAACCATCAGATGCTCCATTAACACCTTCTCAATATGATAAAATAATCCGTTACTCCCTTTCAGAAATGGAGCAACTTCTTTGCAAAGGAAAAGGTAAAGGATTTAATCGCTTCGAGCGTAAACTCCTTGTAAAGGAAAGTTCAAATATTCCTGCTTTGGAATATTTCGTTGAGTTCTGTGGACTCCAATGGGCTAATATTCTTATAGACAGATTTGAACGTGGTGATACATTTCTCGAACCTATATTACTAAAAGTATCTAAAAACCGGTTTGGGCTCATCGATCGCCTTGCAAAGTGCAAGAGACCATACTCTACTCCTGCCATATATCATAATCTCCATAATTTCAATATACCAAGTACCAATGATATACTTAAAGCAAATCCTAACTCTCCATACTTCGAGCCAAGTTTTGAGTCTAGCGTCGTTCCATCTTCAAAAAAAAGCGACGGATGCTTCGGCGTCATTTTACTTTTTATAATTTCAACTGCTACTTTCATCACATTACTCTTATAAATATGGGACAAGAACAGAAGAAATATCATATAGCCGATAATGGAGACATCTTCAAAATTAACGAGGATGGGTCGTTTACTTTAGTAAGTAATATTGAACATATTACAAGCCATATAGAATACGAATCCAATTCTTCGGATGCAAAGAATCATTCGGCGAATGATACGTCTGAGAAACCTCTCTTTAAGAAAAATAGAAAAGGTCTAATCATTGGAGTCGTTAACAATGAGCCAAAATTATCTTTAGATTTGAGAAGCTGGTTTAATTCTAACTACAATTGGTTATATATGATATCCATAGTGATGCTGATTATCTCAGGATTACTGTGTATAGGATATAATTGTTATGGAGGTAGCGCAGTTTTGGGCATGTTATCTTTATGCGTAGGAATTACGTCAATAGTATTGCCTTGGATTTTTAAGACAATACCCACTGTTTGGGTATTCTTATTGTTTATTGCGCTAATCACTTCACTAATCATGATTATTGTATCCTCCTATGAGTGGTTATACACTACCCAAATCGCATTAGCTTTTGCCTCCCTCCTTGCGTTTGGGATAGCGTACGCAAAAAGCGTTAACATCCATAATAAATAATAGACATGGGACAAGAACAAGGGAAGTATCATATATCTAAGGGCGGACAAGTATATCGTATAAACGAAGATGGTTCATATTGTAACGGCATATATGAACCAGAGTCCTCAAGAAAATGCCTAGATGTAAATTTAGAAAATGAATACCAACTTAATCGATATCATTTTTCTATTAAGTTGAATTATTACCCTGCTAATACTGGAACGATAATTGTTCTATCTGATGGATGGAGGATCCTTAAGTTATTTATAACAGCGGATTGGAAGTTAGGAGTTTCAACCAACAATGGAGACCGCTATTATTCCACCGATATTAAAGTTTTACAAAATGATTGGAATTCAATAGATGCAGAATACTATCATGGGCAAATGTCGCTGAATGGGTATATTTGTAGAGATGTTATAATCGATATGGACAATGGGGATAATTACTTGTCATCAATCGATTTTTCTTGCGGACAATGTTTCAATGGTTGGTTATCGAATATTGAGGTTATAAGTTTTTGTACACGATGATTGATTATAATACTTTTTTGGAAGCTGCAATATCTGCTATCTCTGGAGAGGTCGTAAAGGAGTGCATTAGTGGAATCAAGGATTTGGTTCAAAATAACATTAAGAGAACTTCTCTGTTGTTTAACGAACAAGACCTTGAGAATAATATAATTGATGAGGTTAGAAAAACGTCCAAATGGGCATATTACGACTTGTTCGAGAATAAAAGCAACTCTGGAATTCAGTCGCGATATGTGCCATTAGATTTATTGCTTACTCCATATAAGGAACGTATTAGTGTGTCAGAACAAATTGAGAAAAGATCGCTCAAAGAAATAATTGCCGAAAATAAAGGAAATACAGTCATCCTTGGGCAACCTGGAAGCGGAAAAACTACCTCCGTAAAATATTTAGTTAATTCGATCTTTCAAGATGATAAATTTCTCAAGAAATTCTATAGGATACCGATTGTCATACGTCTACGCGAGTTAAATGCAACTAATGGTGTTTATGGGAATTTACAAAGTGGTGGTATCTTTGAAAAGTTATCGCTCATATTTGGACTAAAATTTAAGATTAATCATATTATTAAACAGGGAAATAAGAACACTCATGAACCCACAATAAATACTACACAGGAAGACAACGAGAAATTAAGAATTCTTCTAAGCTCAAAAATTATTCCATACATACTTGACCAACAGAAAATATTATTAATCTTAGATGGATTTGATGAGATAATAGACAGTCATATAAAAAATTTAGTTATATCTGAGATTCAAGAGCTTAATCAAAGATTGAGTGATGTTAATTTCATTTTAACATCTCGAACATCTGATTATGGATTAGCTCTTGAGAACACTCATGTATATGAAATAAGTGAATTAAATGAAAAACAAATTAAGGATTTTTCATATAAATGGTTTGAAAACGAAAGTATCTCGCAGTTATTCGTAGATGAATTAAAAACAAAGTTACCATATAAAGACTTTTATTGCAGGCCATTATTGCTAACTCAATTGGCAATATTATACGGTCGCTCAAATGAAATACCAGGGAGACCGAATGAAATCTATAATCGAGTTATTGAACTAATTCTTAGAGATTGGAACGAGAAACAAGGTTTAAAACGAAGTTCTAAATACGCCTCTTTTAACGTTGAAGCAAAACGTGTGTTTTTGTCTGCTATGGCTTATAAACTTTCGACAAGGTTTTATGGCAGAGTATATTCTCGAAACCAACTATATTCTGTCTATAAAGAACTACATGTAAAATTCCCAGAATTACCAACAGAAGAGGTTAAAGAAGTTATTGCAGAGATTGAAACCCATAATGGCTTAATAATTCAATCTGCATATGACATGTATGAGTTCTCTCATCTTACATTTCAAGAGTTTTTAACTGCTGAACACATTTCTCATTCAAGTAGTGTAAAAACATACAGCTATGAAGATTTAATAAAGTTGCCCAATGAATTGGCAATTGCAATTGCTCGGTCGAATGATCCATATTTATTTCTAACTGAAATTTTAGAAATAATGTTGAAAGGAGGATTAAAGCAGGAGTTCTTTGCAAAGTTGTTTAATCGCATACAGTTGGAAAAACCACGATTTGAAAATAATTCTTTATCTCTTATAGCTGTACTAAATCTTTATACAAAAGTTTGCGTTAAATACAGTAAATTATATAAAGCAAAATTCATTACGGAGAATTATTCAGCAAAAGAGAGAATGTTATTGGATAATCTCGAATTTATTGAGGAAATTATTAATCAATTGCATAACTATGATACAAGTAGCAGTTTTGGTGATTTCTATGCATTAAAAGAAGACCGCCTACATATTTCCGATATGTCATTTCAAATATATGATAAGATTCCACATTCCGATAATGTTTTGGGATACTCATTACCCAAAGTTTTATATATAAGAAAATCGAATTAAACCCTGCTAATTGTATTGATACCGAATAACCATTAAATTTCGACAAGTTTAAGTATAAGATAC
>CAMWQX010000173.1 GCA_947176475.1 uncultured Bacillota bacterium | reverse complement strand
GCTCACCACCTATAAATGATGCTGGTATGGCAAGTTCGGGATTAAATCTACATAATTTTTCTATAGCTTCATAAAGTGGTTCTGCTCTATACTTTTGCATATATCTAAAGTAACTGGCATTTAAAGAAGAATCATAAGTAACTTTTAAATTAGACGCATTATAAGTAAAACGTCCATTTTGATTCGTCATCTTATCTAATACAAGCTTTGGTGTTCTTGATAAAACTTTGGCATTAAATCCCGTTAATTTAAATTCATGAGCAACAATCTCGGAAAAAAAGAATTGTTTACTAATATCAACATTTTCATTACTATCATATATAATAGTTATAATAGTACTCAAACCACGCATTAGCAAATATGGAGAGACATATTCTTTATTGGCAACAAGAAGTAACGTTCCTTTATGACGTACAACTGCCACAAAATTATCTCCATCCGTTTCCAAAAATCCAAATCTACTATTAGGGTTTCCCTTAAATCTTAGTTTTCCAAATAATTGTTCTATAGCACGAGGATCTCTATGTGATATGGTTCCAAGAGGCGTAATTTTTTCTTTATTTTCACGATCAATGAATACTAAAGCATTATCTTCCTTCATATTATCTAAGATACTAGCTATCTCTTGCATTGGATCATCATCAGGATCTTCTTCAAAGACATTTTCTCCACTATCTATCTTTTTAACATATTGATCAATCAAACTATTTGGATCTCTTTGTGACATATAATCATCCGGATTATTCATATCTAAATCAAGAGTTTCATCATTATAGTTACTTTCCATTTGTTTATATTTAAACTTTTTAACTAAAAGACCTGTAACCTTTTCTCTTACTTCATCGTCCTTACCTAATTCTCGAATCATACTACTAATTCTTCTTGAACTATTAACACCACTTTCATACAATACATAATCTCCAGTAATTGCTGAAGTTAGTTCTTGTAATGCTGGCAATCTTCTTAAGAATTTTCCTTCACTATCTTTTTGTTCATTATAAATAGATTCATACACCTTACAAATAAATTTTAAAAATTTTGAATCATGATCAACACCTTCAAAATTTCTAAGTAATGTCTTATAAGCTAAGACTGGTGGCATTGGTGGCAGTTTTACTAATTTTGCTCTTCTTTTAAATGCCTCAGAACATTCTCTTTCATCATTTTTAGCAAATATTGCAAAGAGTCTTTTTCTTCCCTCTGGAGTTAATTTTAAAACTTTATTATCCATTGTTTCAATTTGCCCATTTTGTAGAAATGTCAAAAAGTAAGCATCTAAAGCGGGACGAGCCTTATCCAACTCATCAATAGTTACAACAACTGTTTTTCCCGCATTAGCATCATTAATCGCCATAGTCAATATACCTTCAGCAACTGCTAAATCTCCTTCACCTTTAACAATTGCTGGTACATTATAAGTATTAATTAACTTATCACTATTGGTCTCTTCAACACACTGAGTATATAAATATTCTGTACCAACACCTAGAAATTGTTGAAATATTTCTGATAAAAATGTTTTACCACTACCAGGATCACCCTCTAGTAAAATTGCTGTTACACCCTTATTTGCTGTACTATCATAAAAGCGATAAAACTTATATACATCCTCTAATATATCTGCACTTTGGAATGTATATCCTAAATCTTCAAATTCAATTTTAAAATCTCTAAGAAGCGGAACACTACGACTTGTATTTACCTCTTTTACTTCTTCCATAATAATCCCCTCGAAATTGAGGTTTATTATAATATATAGAAAGCAAAAAGTAAATAACTATTGCGTTTTAAACAAAAAAACGCAAGTATTAAACTTGCACTTTTTATTTAACAAAACTCTTTTTCTCTTCAGTATTACCATATTTCAAATCTAATTCTTCTTTAATAAATGTTTGAATATCTTCTGCAATATCATAGATATCGTCATAAAATACGATATTTCGGACATTTGGGCATCCTCTAACTAAACCAGATATTTTAGAACCTGTTCTTGCAATAACTAAAATAGGTATGCGATAATGAGTTGCTTCTTGTAATTCCATTCCCTGACCAGTTGAAACATTACTCATCTCGGCAATAATAACATCTGCATCATGTAATAAATTCATGGCTCTTACGTATTTTTCTTCATCTGTTCCCTTAAATTTCATAGTTGCAAGTGGAGAATTAATTCTCAAATAATAACCATCACAAGTAATAATATCTGATAACTTCTTATAATTTTCTGTTAATTCTGGATCAGTTGCTAAAACGGCTCCTGTAACTAACACATTCTTACGGTCAATACTATCATCAATAGGTTCTATTCCATATTCTTCTCTAATTCTCTCAATCATTTCATTATTTTCTGTTTTTTCCATAATTTCCTCCAACATTTGCTTATATTATACTATAAGAATCTTAAAATGAAAAATAAATATCTTCTTTTATCTTCATCGCTATTTTGTTATAATAATTTCCATTAAAGGAGGTCTAATATGAAAAAAGTATTCTTATATCTATTTCCTATCAAAGAATATACCTCTTTTTTCTTATTCCATGATGATAATCTTTACGATGAGTGGCATGTTGAAAGACCTCTTCCCATTATTGAAGAATGCCTTCAAAAAAGATACAGAGATAATGGATATGAAATCACCTTTGTAACATATCCAGATCGTGAGGTATTTGGTATAGTTCCTAAACATAATGATACAATAATTAAAACCGATATCTCTTTTGATGAAAACAGTGCCATAGATTCTAAAGGTAATAAAAAGAAAAACTTTACTCCTAAATATCCCAATATTCAAGATATAATTGATTATTTAGGCGAAGTAAAAGAGTTAGTTATTGGTGGATATCATTATAATGATTGTGCCAAAAGAATCGCCGAATTTGCCAAAAATCAAGGAATAGAAACTTCAATTGATCTAGAACTTACCGACGTTTTCTTTTCCGTTTATCGCCATAAAGATTATTTTAAAACTGATGAATATGATCCCGAAAGATTTAAAGCAAACATAATGTCTGGGGATATCGAATTTGGCTACGATATAGCCTTAAAACAATTTAAAAAAATGTATCATGACGCTATCTATGGCTTCTTCAATGATTAGACTTTACATCACTTTATTATGATTAAATCTCTATTACGATATTTAATGATATAATATTTCTATGATATAAGGAGTTAATAACCATGAAAAAATCATTAGATAAACGCATTAAATTTAGTAATAAACTTTTCCCTATATTTTATGGCTTATCATCAGATCTAATCTTTTTTATTGCCATAAACACTTTATTTCTAACGCAAGTTAAAGGTTTATCATCATCAGAAATTAATTTTATGACCACCATGGGAACACTAGTATCTTTATTCTTTTATTTATTCTCTCATAAAATTATTAAAAAAATTGGCAATCTCTCTTCTATAAAATTAGGAACACTTCTAATTTTAATAGCAAGCATTCTTTTCACCATTTCTAAACACTTAACATTTTTTATTATTGCTGAAATACTCTATGAAGTAAGCTTTGTTTTTAAAGGCGTTGATTCTGTCGTTTTAAATAACAATTTAATTTATGAAAATAGACAAGATGAATTTGTAAAAATAAAAAGTAAAGCTACAACTATCTATTCCCTAGCAACCCTAATAGCTTCCCTTCTTGCCGGATTCTTATTTAGTATTAACCCCTATATTCCCATGATTATTTGTATAATTATTTGTCTAAATAATTTCATAATGGCTCATTTTATCTATGAAATAG
>CAMWQX010000172.1 GCA_947176475.1 uncultured Bacillota bacterium | reverse complement strand
GAATTACCCGATGTAATAACAGATACTGGGGCAGAGGAATATTATAGAAATTTTACAAAATGCAATATGAGAATTTCATTTAAAACGCAATTTTTTGATAAGACATCAGAAAATCCCATAAACTCTGTTGCACCACGTGGTTCAAAAACAGAAGAATATTATATTGAGAAATTAAAAACAACAGCTCTTATTGTTAAATTTGAACCAAATGAAAATTCCATTTCTAAAGTATGGGATGTTATATTCGATTATAAAGATATCACATATGATTTCACTTTCTTCTTCCATGGAACTAATTCAAAAATCGAACTTAAGCGCTTTATGGATTCCCTAGAATAGCATAAATTATTTTAAACAAAATAAAAGACTCATTACATTTAAGTAATGAGCTTTTCTATTTATTCTCTTTTACATAGATATAACTTTTAGCAATTCTATCGATCGTTTCTTTATTTTTTTCATAGAATTCATCACATAAAGCCACATCAATATCAGCATCAATGTCTTCTTCAAACTTTTCACTTTGCATTATTTTATCTTTTTTATGTAAACCGGGTAATCTATACTTCTTATCTCCATTAACTAATTCGCCATCATCATTTAATCTATATACGCAATCTTGAGAATATGAATAAAAGATACATCTATTATTTTCATCTTTAATCATATGGAAAGAATCCATATTATCATCTTCATCTAACCCAACAAACATGCGATTCTTCGTAAAATAGCAATTTATATAATTATCGAAAAAACTTTCCCCATAAAGTTTAGGATCTACCGTTACCAAAGATATAGAATCCATGATTAAACTCTTCTTTATATCTAAATCTTCCTTACCATGTTCATAAGATAGATATCCATTATTTATTAAATAATGTAAATAACAACATACATCTTCAAAATCTTTAATATTATTAATGCCAAAGAAGACATTCAACAAACTTCTTAAAGCACCTTCATTATCGGCATACTTCTTTATAAAAATATTATCGACAAATGTTCTTAGCTTATCGCCAAATATTCCCCAAATTAAGAATGCTAGAAGTATAATAATAACTTGAGGTTTGGTATTAAGAGAATTTGCTAAATCTTCAATCAAATATTTCTCACTTTGATAAAATTCCTCTAGCTTTTCTATATCGATATCAACATTATCTCTTGCCTTTAAATATTCTAAATTATAATCATTATCCGTTACTCCAAACATATTTTTAAATGCTCCAAGTTCATAGATAAAGCTCATTAAATATCTTTTTTTAAAAGATCCATCCCCATTTATTATATCTAAATCATCGACATCACTTTTAGCTAAATATACTAAATTAGTTGGATCAAAATAATAATATTCTCCTTCATATTTAACGACTGTAACAGCATGATTACCTGTAAATAATGTAATAGGTTTTAAAATGTTCATAAGTTTAGCAAGTGTTTCGTTTATTTCAACACGTCTCGTTATGCCACCATTAGTTCTAATGCCCCCATCAACATCAATTTTTCCAACGGGAACATAACATAAGACGATTTCTGAATCATAACCAAAAGCTTCATATAAATCCTTTAGCATTCCCGCATCATTTAAGCATACTCCACGACCTGTAAGATTCCCCATACCAAAGTTACTAAAGAATAATTTACGTTTATCACTATAGGCATAGTCCTTATTTGGAGCTAAATATCCTTCCCAAAGTGCATAATTAAAATAATCAAATACATCTATTGGGTTTTGTACACCATTTTCTAGAAGAAATTCTTCAAAGTCTTCAATAACTTCCTTATATTGCTTTACTTCCTTAAAATTTGCAATAGATTGAACTCCCCCAAAAAAATGCATTGCTATAAATAGACTAAAATATGAAATGGCCAATTTATATGCTTTTCCCTTAATTTTTAAACTTGTTCTATCTCTTTTTTTCATCTAAATATATCGACCTCTTATTTGTCTAATATTATATAACAAATTTTTATAATTACAATAAAAAAACTAGTTTAAACTAGTTTTTTAAATTCTTATTTCTTCCTTTTTTTGGTAAATCAAAAGTGATCCTAACATTTCTTGGGTCAGTTACAATTATATTATCACAATAAGGCATTGGTTTATATAAAGCTCCATCTATTCCTTTATACTGTAATACTTGGCTTTTTATTCCTGCCTTCATATAAGCATCATTAGGCATTCCTAGTGCCGATAATTTTCTATGGATAAATTCATCATGAATTTTAGAATCTACATTCATTTTTATTAAAGTTATTGGGTCTTTATAATTTGTAAAGCCTCTAATAGCAACAATAAAATTAAGTAAACGTTTTATTTCAATATTGAATGTATCTAATACAAGCAATTCAATATCTGGCATAGTTAAAGCATTACAAATTGTTCCTAAATAATAATTATGAAATTCATCATCTATTTTCTCTTGAGATTGATTTTTATTTACATATTCTAAAATATCATCATGACCAATAATTGCACATTTACCACTATATTCTTCTTGAATACGATCGGCAAGTGTTGATTTACCCATACATGAGGGTCCATTGATTATAACTAAACGATTTTTAATTTTTATTTCCATAATACCCCTTCTTTCAAAAGCCTATCTTATCATGATAGCTAAATAAAGTCAAAAAAAGACCTAGTTTATAACTTAGGTCTTAAATTCAATTATTTACCCTTAATAACTTCATTAGAGGCAGTTCTTATATAATCTTGGAATGCTTCAAAATTTGCAATCTCATCTTCACTAAAAGCAGCTAAGTAAGCTCTATCTGATGCAAACATCTTATCACTCTCAAATTCTTTTGGAGCATTTTTCTTAACCGATAAGCAATATTCTAAACGCATAAAAGCATCCTCTTTAACATTATCCATCTCACGAATTGCTGCTAATATATCTTGAGGTTGATGTGTTAATAATTCTTTTACTGATGAAACGGAATATTGATTCATTCTTGCAACTATTTGATCGACACTCAAACTATCATCTTCAAATACTTCTTGCCCACATTTTACAAATTCATTTACTGCTTTATTATAGGCATCTCTTTGGGGAGAAAATGTCTCATCATTATCTCTATCTAATAATGGAATTTTATCATAAAGATCATCAACCCTTTTTTTCATCGAATATAAATCGTTCATAATCTATCCTCTTTTCATATTTTCATCCTAATAATATTATATCACATATCATAATAAATTAACATAATGACTACTTAGAGCAATTAAAAACCTAGTACTAGACTAGGTCTTAAATTATTTTTTACCAATCAATACTTCTTCTGGAGCATTTCTTATAAAATCCTCAAGACTTTCATAACGAGCAATATCATCTTCATCAAAACAAGCTAAATATTCTCTGTCACTAGCACAATTTTGATCTTCGTAGAAAAATTTTGGATCTTCTTTTTTATAATGAAGACACATATCCAAACCCTTTAATGAATCACGAGTAATATCATCCATTTCACTGAATGAATCTAATATATCTTTCGGTTCACGTTTTAGTAATTCTTTTATGATTGCTACTGAATAATCACGCATTTTTCCTTCTATTTGCTCTAATCCTAAACTATCATCTTCAAGTGTTTTTTGCCCAAATGCTATAAATTCTTTTAAGAATTCATTATAGGCAATAGATTCCGGTGTCTCAATGCCATTATCTCTTTCATATGCTGGAATCTTTCCATAAAAATCATCCAATTGTTTTTTTAACAAATATAATGTTTGAATTACATATTTTTGTCCTTTCACTTC
>CAMWQX010000171.1 GCA_947176475.1 uncultured Bacillota bacterium | reverse complement strand
ATTTTAAGAAAGGAAGATCATATTGCTGATAATGAAATATTATCTGAGTATAATAAAAAATTTCCCGATATTAGAGTTAGATATCAGACTTTATTAAATGATGAAATTAAGTTTAGTGATATAGATTGTGATGGAGAAGTAAAAGAGGTAACGCGCAAAAGTTACGCTAGATTATTAGAAGATGAAAATCAAGATAATCGCTATAAAGCTTTTGCGTCTTATATGAATGGCTATAAAAGTCATGCCGAAGAGATAACGGATTTGTATGTAGAAAAATTAAAAAATGACATTAATCTTTATCGAAGTGAAGGGTATAATAGTTTAATTGAAAAGAAGTTATTTGAATTAGAACTTAATCCTGATACTCTTGATAAGGTCATACAAAGTGTCAATGATTATTTGGAGATTATGCATGATTTTGTGGAGATTAAAAAGAAAAATTCAGGATTAAAAGAATTTCATACATATGATACTTATCAAACATCTGAAGGTGGTAAGTCAAGGAATGTTGAATATGAGGAAAGTGTAGAATTAGTTAAAGAAGCTTTAAAACCTTTGGGAAGGGAATATGCTAAGGTTATTGATGAGATGTTTAATAATGGGTGGATTGATGTTTATCCTAAAGAACATAAAAGAACTAATCCATCAACAGCGATATCTTATAATGGTGTTCCATATATTTTACTTAATTATGCTAAGAATTTGAATGGAGCTAGAACACTAGCACATGAAATGGGACATGCTATTCATACTTATTTTTCTAAGACGTCTAATGGTATTGAATATTTTGAATTTGATCTATTTTTAACAGAGATTGTTTCGAAAGTTAATGAAATATTATTTAATGAATATCTATTAAGCAAGACAAGTGATGAATTAGAAAGGCAAGAGATATTAACTAATGTAGTAGGAAGTTTAGGTAATTCTTTATTTAATCAGACAATGACGACAGAATTTGAACATAATGTTATTAGGGCGTTAGAAGATGGTAGGGAAGTTAATGTCGATTATCTTAATAAAACTTATTTAAGTGTTATGAAGAAATATAATGGTGATGCTTTAACAATAGATGAATTAAATCAATATGGTTGGCTATTGGTAACCCATTTAGTATGGCAAGAAAGTTACTCGCTATATCAATATGTTACGGGTTTAGCATTGGGGGTAAGTATCGCTTTAAAGATTATGCAAGATGATGTTTATGTTGATAAGTATTTGAATTTATTAAAGGTTGGAAGAAAGATGTCCATTGAAGAAGCCTTAAAACTTGTCGATGTTGATATTAATGATAAGAATTATTTGGATGATGCACTTAATTATTTAAATGAAAAAATGGAAGAGTTAAAAAACTAGCTTAAATTCTGGGGGAGTATATGCAAGGTAAGGAACGAGTTAAAAAGAGTTTGATCGTGGGAGAACAATATAAGATTATTGCTTCTAAAAGAGCAAGTATTGATGTGGAAAATTATATATTTTCTTCATTAGAAAATTTGGAAATTGAGATTACTAATCATGATGCATTAAAGGCGAGTGATTTAGTATATTCGGGAAAGTTAAAGGGTTGGTGTTGGGAGGCAACTGAGGCTATATCCGTTTTTTTTGATACTGCTTATGTTGTGAGAGGATGTCTATATCTTGATGGCGAAAAATATTATCATGCTTGGATAGAAATACTTTATAATGGGATACTTTATGTGTTTGACCCAACAGCGAATATAATTTGCTTAAAGAAGGATTATGATGAAGTATTTAAAACTTATATGCGATCATCTATTTCTTCAAAAATGATTAGGGGCGAATTAATTAAAGTTTTAAATGGTGAGGTAAGTCAATATGTTCCTAATTTTGATGAAGAGACAAATGAAGAAGTAAGGAAATTTGGCGAATTTTTATCGGCGATGTCCGTAGATCATGGAAAGAATGTTCCTTATTCAAATGATTTAGCTGCATGCTTTTACCGTAATAAATCAGCATATATGGGAGAAATAGAAAATAATAAAATAAAAAGTTTAAGAGTTCATTTTTATGATGATGAGGCATAAAATTAGTGAACCTCTTTTTTTTGAATAAAAATTATTATATAATTAAGTAGATGGAGTTGGTAGTATGAAAAAGATAATACGTATTGTTATAATATCAATAATTATATTTATAATCGCAACATTTACAGGAGTAAATATGCTTTTAAATGGCGATGCAATATTAAAGAATTTTGTTATTAAAAGCGTAACTAATAGTTATACTAAATTTACAATTGAGTATGAGGAGGTACCAGCTGCGGAATATTATCGAATTGCTATCATTAGTGCTGATGATCGTAAGGTTTTTGAAACAACGAGTACAGATACCAAGGTAGATGTTGAACTTACTAATTTAATTAATAATAAGGAATATTCTTTAATGGTATATGCCTATGATAAATTGGGAGATTCGCGTCCGGCAAAAGAGGATTATACTTTTACTTGGAATGAACCAACAATTAAGGCAGATGCTTCTATTATTTTGGATAATAAAGATTATACATTGGAAGTAGAAGGTAAACTTGAAGGAGAAAAATATACAATTCAAATAAAGTCAGAGAATGAAGAGATAGTAAAAGAAGCTTTAACAACAAATAGTTATGTAATACCAAATAAGTATTATAAAGATCAAATGAAAGAATTAGATGTTTTTATATTAAGTGGAGAGAATGTTGTGGATTCAATAAAGCTATTTAATAAGATGAATCCAGTTACAGATATTAAGATAACTTCAATTAAAGAGGGACAGACAGTTCCTGTTAATGACTTATCTTTAATATATGAAGGTGGAGATAATGCAAGTAATTATAAAATTGAAATATTTAAAGATGGCAATTTAATAAGAACGACGAATACGACAAAGAAACAAGTTATCGTATCGGGTGAATTATTTGAAATATCGAAAAATTATAAATTTAGGATAACGGCTTCTTATGGAAAATTTAGTAAGATGACGGAAGTTAATGTCGTTATGAGTGATAAAGAGCAACATAAACCGGTCTATATTTCAAGCAATTGGAGATATGTTAAAAAGGGAAGTAAGATTACCTTAGGGTGTCGTGATGAAGATGCAACAATTTATTATACTCTAGATGGCAAGTCACCAGAGAGTTTTGGAACAGTTTATAAAGAACCAATTACAATAAATGAGAATGTAACATTAAAGGCAGTTGCCGTAAGTAATGATAAATATAATAGTGAGATAAAGACTTATAATATAAATGTAGGAGAAAAGACGAACTTAGCCGTGTTTATAAGTCCTTCTAATCAACATGGTAACTTGGGTGTATCATCAGTTGGATACACTAATGAAATGGATGAAATGAATGATTTATCGGATTATATCGTTGAAAGATTAAAAGCTCATGGAGTTAAAGTATATAGAAATAACTCGAGTGGAAATATCAATTTATGGTTAAGAGATAGTAATTATTATGGAGTTGATTTACATTTAGCAGTGCATTCTAATGCAAGTACTAATCATGATAATCATGGAATAGAGACTTGGATTCATAGTGAAGGTTCTAATACATTTAGTTTAGGAAATATGATTCAAGATAATTTGGCAAGTATATATCCATATAAAGATAGAAAGAATTATGATCGTGGAGTTAAATATGCTAATGGAGCATTAGGTGAAGTTAATGATAATTATTTGCCTTTTGGTATATTAGTTGAAGTGGCACATCATGATGATAAAAAAGATGCGGAGTGGATTATGCAAAATAAGAAATTGATTGCTTATAATATCGC
>CAMWQX010000170.1 GCA_947176475.1 uncultured Bacillota bacterium | reverse complement strand
AATTGTTATGGGCTTTTTAGAACCATTCTCAAAAGAATTACCAATGGAATATGCCGTTGAGTTAAATCGTCTTATGAGAGAAATTAGTTAAAAATTTTTATTTTATAAATTTTGCCAAAAAAAATGTCAAAAGGGTATGAATAGTTAAAATTGCTAATTATTCGCCTTTTTTATTTTGTCGAAAGGGTTATAAATTGGTAAAATTCGGCTTTTGACCATATTAGGCATTTAATGATACCTTCTTAACAGAAAGGAGGTAGACAATGCACAATCTAGTTTATTTGATTGGTAGACTTACAGAAGATCCTGAAGTAAAAAAGTATGATGATGATAAAAGTAGACTATCAATTAATCTAGCAGTACAAAGAGGATTCAAAAATGAAGATGGAATTTATGAAACTGACTTTATTAGATGTATCTTATGGAATGGTGTAGCGAGTCATACTAGTGAATATTGTCATAAGGGTGATTTAGTTGGCATAAAGGGACGTCTTCAAACAAGAAGCTATGAAGATAATGGAGAAACGAAGTATGTTATGGAAGTTATAGTTGATCGTGTTTCGTTTCTAGCAAGTAAAAAAACAGCAGAGGAGTAAAAAAGGACAATCATTTTCTTACCAAATAAAAAGGTGGATAATTCCATCTTTTTGTTCATTTATATGATTAATGGTGCTATAATTGATAATAGGAGTTGATAATATGGAAATTATAAAAGCAATATTTTTTGGTATTGTTGAAGGTATAACAGAATGGTTACCTATTTCATCAACAGGTCATATGATCTTGTTAGATGAGTTTATTCATTTAGGAGTAAGTGATGAATTTTATAAACTATTTGAAGTAGTTATTCAATTAGGTGCAATTTTAGCAGTGGTATTACTATATTTCAAAAAGATTTTCCCTTGGGGATTTGGTAAGACAAAGGAAGATACAAAGAATACTTTTGGTCTTTGGGGAAAGATTTTAATTGCCTGTGTACCAGCAGCGATTATTGGACTTTTATTTGATGATTGGTTAGATGAACATCTATATAAAGCGCAAGTAGTATCGTTGATGTTAATAATTTATGGTATTATATTTATCGTCGTAGAATCAAAGAATATTGGTTCTGGTCAAACAGATAATGTCAAAAAAATTACGGTTAAACAAGCTTTAGGTATTGGAGTATTTCAGTTACTTGCCTTAATACCTGGTACAAGTAGAAGTGGAGCAACGATAATTGGTGGTTTAATCCTTGGTTTAAAAAGGAGTGTAGCAGCAGAATTTACTTTCTTCTTAGCAATACCAGTTATGGCGGGAGCATCGCTTTTAAAATTATTAAAATATGTAATGGATGTAGGTTTTGTCTTTAAGGCATCAGAACTAATGATTTTAGGCGTTGGATGTTTTGTAGCATTCTTAGTTAGTGTAATTGTTATTAGATTCTTGATGAATTATATTCGCAAACATGACTTTAAAGTATTTGGCTATTACCGTATAGTACTAGGTATATTAGTATTACTATATTTTTTCTTATTAAAATAGACTTTTTTAAGTCTTTTTATTTTGATTAATAATATGGTATAATAGCGAGAAAAAAGGAGTGGTCATATGGTTGGTACGAAATTTTTATCTTTAGAGGTAAGTGAATATTGTAATCTTGATTGTAAACATTGTATGAATGGTAAGTGTGCATGTGTCTATATGAGTGATGAAGTTATAAGAGCAACATTCAAAAGTATTAACGTGGTAGAACAATTAGTATTAACAGGTGGTGAAGTTTTTCTTTGCTATGAAAGAGTAAAAAGAATATTAGAGATAGCGCGTGAGGAAGGGACAACTATATTAAGTTGTTCTATTGTTACTAATGCTTGTGTATATGATGAGAGAATATATGAGTTGTTAGATGAGTATTTTGGTGATAAATATGTTGTAGATATAAGTAATGATGATTATCATGATAAGAGCATTATGAGAACTTATCAAGGTACAGAAGCATCGAAAAATCCGGATCTTTCACCAGCAACAATTGAAGAAGTAAGAGCGAATATGCTTAGACACGCGGAACGTAAAAGTTTTGGTGATTTCAAAGAGTTAGGAACACGTCTTATTAATGTTGGAAGAGCAAGAAATATTGAAGGAAGTAAACATCCTTTTGAAGTAATGGGATATTTCTATCAAGAATTTCCTAAATGTTTTTTATTAGGACCGGTGGTCTTTGTAAGTGCTATGGGAGATGTCTGTGAAGGAAATGATGAGATAGATAGTTATAAAGAGCATAGCATTGGCAATATATTAGAGGAAGACATTAAGACAATGGTAAAACGTGGAGGAATTGAAAAACATTATGAGGATCCTGATGAATTTTTCCGCTTTTTAGGAAAGAGAATGCGTGATTATGATACTTTAGCGGGACCACATTATCATATTATTGATGGAAGAATGGTGGAAGTTGAACTTATTCGCGATAATAGATATAAAGAAGAGATGCAGAGATTTATTCAATTTTTAGGTGAAGCACCTGTAACACCAGAGAGAATACTAACTTATGATTTTTCAAAGTATCCATATGATTTAAGTTTGACAGAACATGTGGAATAAATAAGTATTTTAGTTTATAATTGAATAGTAAGGGATGATGATATGAGAGCATTAGTTACTGGAGGAGTAAAGGGATTAGGTAAAGCTTTTACTTTAGAGTTATTAAGTAGAGGATACGATGTTACGGCAACATATCTAACTAGTGAAGAAGAGGCTCGTGAATTAGAGAGTACTTATGAAAATTTAAAATGTGTTAAATTAGATGTTAGAAGCGAAGAAGAAGTTAGTAAAGTATTTGGTGATTCCTTGACTCTTGATTTAGTTATTAATAATGCAGCAATAGCTAAGGATGACGATTGGCAATTTAAATCTTTAGATGATTTTATGGAAGTCGTTAAGGTTAATCTTGGTGGAGTTTTTATTGTGACAAAGTATGCGGCAATGAGAATGATGGGTGGAACTATTATTAACATAAGCAGTAATAACACCTTGGGATATCATAATCCTATTAGTATGGATTATGATGCTTCAAAAGCGGGAGTTAATATGTTAACCAAGGATTTTGCTGAGGGGTTAAAAGAATTAGATATTAAGGTAGTTGCTATTGCTCCAGGTTGGATTAATACAGAAGCTATTCAAGAAGCGGATCCTAAGTATATTGAAGAGGAACTTGAGCGTGGAGAGCAAAAAGAGTTACTTGATCCAAGATTGCTGGCAAAGAAAATATTGGATGAGATACCAAATTATAGAAGTGGCGAAGTAATAGAGATTAAAGAGGTGGAATATGAAAGAAGTAAAAAGTTTAATTAAAGAATGTGAAAATGAGTTAACAAGGGAGTTTGCTTTAATTGATGAAACGGCACTATTTTATTCAGAGAAAGTTTTAAAGGCAATGCAAAATAATCACTTAAGTGAGGGAGCTTTTAATGAAACGACAGGATATGGCTATAATGATTTAGGAAGAGAGACAATTGAAAAAATATATGCTGAGATATTTGGAGCAGAGGATGCTATAGTCCGCAATCAATTTGTATCGGGTTCGCATGCTTTGAGTGTAACACTTTTTGCTCTTTTAAGACCAAATGATTTGTTGCTTTCAATATCAGGTTTACCATATGATACGTTACATGAAGTAATTGGTATTAAGGATAATGCTTCTTCTTTAAAGAGTTTTGGGGTAAATTATGATCAAATTGATTTACTTGATGATGATTTTGATTATGAAAAAATAGAAGAGTATTTAAAGAATAATAA
>CAMWQX010000169.1 GCA_947176475.1 uncultured Bacillota bacterium | reverse complement strand
ATATTATGGATTATAATGTATTAAAAGAAATATTATTAAGTGATAAACCAAGTGATTTGATTAAAGAACATGAAAGTGCAATATTTGAATTTATTCCTGAACTAAAAAAGAGTAAAAACTTTGATCAACACAATATTTGGCATGTCTATGATGTCTATGAGCATATTCTTCATGTTATAGATGGCGTACCAGCCAATATTATCTCGAGACTTACGGCTTTATTTCATGATACAGGAAAACCTGCCGCCTTTACTCAAGATGAAAATGGTGTAGGGCATTTTTATGGACACTGGGATTTATCAAAAGAAATATTTTTAGACTTCGCTTCAAAAAACAACTTAGATGAAGATATAACAAAGCAAGTAGCAAGATTAATCGAATTTCACGATATTCGCATTGAACAAATGAGTGATGAAGAAATTAAAGAACTAGTAAGTAACTTCAATGAAGAAGACATTAATTTACTATTTGATCAAAAGAACAGTGATTTACTTGCGCAAAATAGTATATATCATCATCTCTTAGAAAGTTATAAAGAGCAAAGAAAAAGAGTTCTAGATATCTATAGGACCCTTCATAATAATTAATCTGTTGATTTGAGAAGCATCCAATTAGCTTCTCTTTTATTTGGATAAAATTTTTTTATCATCATTTTTTCAATATTAATCAAATTCTTTCTATAAAAACCTAATTCCTCTAAAGCTCTTGCTTTTATTTGGTGATAATTCGATTCTTCCTCATATATATCAATTAAGTGAAAATTACAATCTAACACAAGTAAAAAAAGTAATACTTTTTCCGTTGATAATCTAACACCCAATAAATTAGTTTGATACAAGATAGCATTTGTCAGTACTGGCAAGGATAGTGCTTTGATATCCTCTCTTAATCTATTAGATATAGCAACTAAATCTTGAAATCTTTTCTCTGTAATATCATCCAAATTAGGTATCTCATCTGCTATTTTTAATATCTCATTCGTTAAATCTTGGCGGACATCTAGATTAATTTTATTCCTACACACGACATTCCTTTTATATAATGTTTCATATTTAATTAGCTTTTCATCACAATAACCCAAAACATTTTTTAAAGTCCTATCAATATTTCTTTGACTTCTATAGTTACTTTGGTACATATTATTTTGGACAATGCTATCTAATTCTTTATCAATTTCTTCTTTACTATAGCTAGGATTCTTTATATAAACATCATATATTTCTAATTTAGGATCCATAAGAATAATAAATAAAAACATCTTTTCATCACAAGTAATTTCTCCGTTACTTTCTAAAAAGGTGAGATACTTTATAGTATCGATATAGACTCCATACATCCTAGCATACACTCTATATCTTTGTTCCAAATAAGCCTTTATTTCCTGAGCTTTTTTCTCTAGAAGTTCGATATCTTCACAAGATATATCTTGAAAATTATTAAACTTATTATCATTACTATAAAAACTTTCAATAAAAGAATTATCTGATCGCATTGCATCCATAGCCAATATTCTCCTCTATGAACCTATATTATATCCTCATACCATATCTTTTACAATAATTTATATATCCCAAATTAATATATATTTTTATAATAAAAAAGTTATTCTCCATCCATCTTTTTTGTGTTATAATAAGTGCAATTTTGGAGGTGTCGTATGAAAAGTTTGTTAGACTATGATTTTTTAATGCATGATGTTTTTTATAGATGCTGGCATATTTTAGAATATATTGAAAAGCATCCTAATATGAGTGAACTTGATCATGAAGCCATTAAAGCAACGATTATGGATGCCTTAGTATATAAAGGATTAATTGATCCAACAAAGGAATCTCTCGATTTAGAAAATATGTGCATAAGAGAAGATTTAGATCATTATTGTTATGAGGAACATCCCAATGTCTGCGGTATTCCTCAATGGATGAAAGAAAAATTCCGTCACAAATGTCTTTTTATCACGGCCGGAAATCCTATATCAGTGTTTATTTCTAAACCACCAAGTAAAATAACAAGATATTGTGTATATGATCCTAATACGGCTGTCAGCTCCATATTTCCCGATGCCTCATTTTTTCATGCTATCTATAATTCACCAACTAGAGGAATAAGAATTGAAGATAATCGTCCTTTTGTTGAAGTCGAGATTAATGGCGAATTATATCTCGTTGATACATTGACCAAAAGAATCTTCAAAAGTAGCTATTTTAAAGAAGCATTTGATATGGAGATAACAGGTGAAATAACAAGAGTCAGCGAACTTGAAGGGAAAAGTTTGGAAATATATAAAGAACAAACTACAGAAACTAAGAGTTATGATAGTACAATTCCTTTTATGGAAATGACTATACCATATTTAAAAGATAATCCAGATCAAGCTGAATTTTTATATGAATATGAAAAATCAAGAAGTATTTATCCAGAGTATTTCGAAGAAGCTAAGAGATTCTCTCAAATGGTTGGATGTTGCGATCCCGCGCTATTAAAGATATTCAGTGAGGAAAGAGAAAAGAGAAGAAAAGGCTATAAATAAGTCTTTTTTTATTTTCAAAAGTTAAAACTTATTGATTATTTAATTCAAATGTGTTAGAGTAAATAATTATTCAAAAGAGGGGGATATTTATGTCATTTTTACAAAAATTACAAATCATAAAAGATGCGGTTATTTCAGGAGTTACTACGGAAAAAGCCCTTCCTGCCACACAAGAAAAAGCCGGCTTAGCTATATTAGATGAAATGGATGCTGAATTAGACTTGCTTATTAAAGAGGAGGAAAAGGGTTCTCTTGTTAAAACTAAAGCCAATTATATCAGTGGGGTAATTCGTATTATTATTCTTTTAGATATCAGTGGATCTATGCGCGGTACTGAAGACGATATCTATCTCGGTTTATCGGATTTAATTAAAAAGCACAAAGGAGATAATATCCTAGTTAACTTTATTGCCTTCAATGACGATCGTTATGAAATTTTAAGTGATGTTCATATTGATGAAGCAAAGGTTAGCAAAATCGATCCAGTAGGCGGAACTAATCTTAATGGAACTCTTTATTATGCCTTAAAGGAAAAATGCGCTGCTGGTACGAATTTATTAGTAACTATAAGCGATGGTTCAGATACGGAAAATAAGATAAGTGTTGAAAAAATTAGAAAAGAGTTAAATAAGAGAAAGAATGATAGAAATCATTATTATTTTCTTGGAGAACCTACATTATCTCAAACTCCTGAAGATGTTCATGCCAATGCAAAAGAATTAGGATTTGATGATGATCATATTGCCGTATTCACTCGTGAAGGAAATGGTAATAAATTAAATTTTGCTGTAATAAGTCAAATGTTAGACGATTTAATTGAATATGGAAAAGTATCAGAGTTTTGGTCTGAACCTATAAAGGAACACTATTTAGCCTTAACAGATAAGAGGAAACAATAATGGAATGGTGGGAGAAGAAAGAAAAATGGTTTGATTGTTTCGAAGTACTCGGAATAAAAGAGAATGCTACCGAACAAGAAATTAAAAAAGCCTATCGTGCCTTAGCTAAAAAATATCATCCAGAAGGTAAAGAGGAAAATGTTGAGAAATTTGAACAAGCAACTTTAGCATACAATACCTTAATCGATAAGGAAAAAAGGGAAAAATATACAGCCTTCTGGAAAAGATTAAAAGAATTCGAAAAACAAGCAGAAAAGGAAGAAAAGCAAGAAGAAAAGCCATTAAGTTTTGAAGATCTTGTTCAAATTCATAAAGAAAATGAACTTAAAATCAAATTAACTATAAAAGATATGATT
>CAMWQX010000168.1 GCA_947176475.1 uncultured Bacillota bacterium | reverse complement strand
TACAGATATAGAAGCATCCATTTTATATCAAGTAATAATCAAAAAGGAAATTTATCATTCCACGATTTACTCCTATTAGATGAAGAAGTTAAGAAAATAGGACTAGAATATGGTATAACTTCCAAAGAAAAACTATGGGAAATATTATGTGATTATAATTATTATCACAAAAAACATCCTTTCTTAGAAAATGATAAAGTTAATGAAGTAATGCTCAAAGTACCAACTCTTGCATATCTTGATGAAATATTTAAGAATATTAGTAATGTCTTAGCATATCAAGGTTCTTATACCGTATTTCAATATGTCAAAGCCTATCTAAAAGAAGTTCTAAAAGAAGGTTTACCACAAACTGATGACGACTTAATAAATCAGGATTTTGATCAAAAATTAGAAATAGTTTTATCTAATTTATCTAGTATAGCATCTTATTTATTAAATATAAGAAATCAAATACCAAATTCAAAGTTGGCAATTTGTAATCATGGTTTATCACGAACAGCTAGAAAAATTGAAGGAACTGGTATATCTCACGATCAAAGAGTTTTTGCTAAAGGGATAGCCTTTGGAACCACACTTGAAAAATTACAAAACGGGAACTATGAAGATGCTAAAGGTTTAATTTTTATACCCCATCAAAACCTATTCAAATAAAAAAGCCATTAGGCTTTTTTTATTCTTCTCTTCTTTTTGCTAAAGGTCTATCAGCTAAAGCATCATTAGAGTTAGCATATTCATTTATCTTTGCCGCATTTGTTTTAAAACGCATATTCATCATAACTTCTTCTCTTATTCTACATAGCCATTCATCAGTAATACCATTATTCCATCTTTCCCCAAAATCTGAAGTTAAAATAGAACTAACACTACCCAATTCAAATTCATTTCTTTGCATGGCAAGAATACCATTATCGATAAATCCACATGCATCAGCACAAGCAAGTAATAATTCTAAAATTTCAAATTCTTCTCTAGTTTGAAGTTCATTCCATGTTTCGCCATCTTTTAACTTAGTTAATCTTTCTAATGTTATATAAGAAAGTTCGTCTACACCTATCTCTTTTAAAACATTGGCAATATAAGATTTATTTCTTTCTAAAACCTCTTTATCAAATGCTGTTTGTTGTTCCGTTATTATTCCGTGACCATATACAAAAGGCTTTTTAAAATCTCCTGCCAATAAATCAAAAAGTAATTCCCATAATTCTTTTGAATTAATCATAATATCCCTCTCTTTTTAATTGCCTATATTCTAACATTCTTTGCTTTTGCTGTCAAAATCAGCTAAATATATATTTTAATTGTTAATATACCAAATAATTGTTATAATCAATTTAAGAAAAAAGGAGTGGATTTTATGAATAAGAAATATTCAATAATTACCATAATTTGCTTTTTATTATCATTAGTAACAGGGATAATATCACATGATTTAATAATAGGTGGATCAACACTATTTACAGCCTTACTATGTGCCTATTTTTCTAGTGAAGGTAAAAGAATCAGTTACATCCTAGGACTTATTAACTACCTATTAATTGGCTATGTATCATTTATAAATCACTTATATGGTCTATTCATCTTTGGCGTAGTTATATGTCCAATAATTCAAATTCAAGGATATATCAGTTGGGGGAAGAACCTAGATGAAAATAAAAATGTTAAAGTTCGTGAATTTACTTTAAAAAATTCCATTATCATAACTTTATCATGTGTTATTGGAAGTTTAATATTAAGTTATTTATTAACTCTTATTCCAGGACAAAGAATAGCCTTTATGGATGCTTCATCTAATACTCTAAATTTATGTGCTGTTTTCCTATCTATTTTGCGATTTAAAGAATGCTGGTGGATTTGGTTAATCAACAATATTGTTGATTTAGGTATTTGGCTTATAACCTTCATATCCAAAGGAGAAGGCTCATTCATGTTATTATTAGCAGCAATAGCATATTTAGTTATAAATATCTATGGCATAATCAAATGGAATATCGAAGCTAAGAAAAATAAGAATTAGTTAATAATTAAATATCTATATTTGTTCTTTTTCCACTTTTATGCTAAAATACGTCCCTGAGGGATAAATATGGGAACAATTGATTTAAAAGATATAGAACAAATCGAAAAAGAAGTTATTAAAAATCCTGATTGGTATTATCATGGATATGATTTTGCTTCGACTTCGGATATCCTTAAAGAGGGAATTTTAGCTAGAAAGTATTTATCTTGCCTCGATGAAGATGGATTAAACGGCAAACATTATGTAAGTGTTGCTAAAGACGTTGAAGGGAAAAACAAAGCCCTTACTAGATATAAACATCAAGGTCCACTAGCCATCTTGAATGAAAATTTAAGAGTTATAGAATGCAAACATTCAAAATTCTATGAATTATTTAGATATACGATGTTACCACTTCGATATACTCATTGGTCTGATGAATATCAAGTATTTTCTAAAATAAAACCTAATAAAATAATCGGTTTTGAATGTATGGCTTATTTATGGGCTAAAGAGGGTAATATAGCATTGCTAAGAAGACTTCGTACAATGATTGAAGCAATGCAAAAATTAGATTGTGACTTACCTATGTATGATTTTTCAAGACAAGAAGGTAACGATGTTCACGAATTAGATAAAAAAGGATACTTGGAAGTAACTAAATCATTAAAACCTGATGACTTACTATCTGCACTAGGGATAATTTTATAAATAAAAGAGAGTGTTTTAACTCTCTTTTAAAATGTAAAACTTTGAACTCTTTCAACTGACCTCTTATATAGTTTAATAGCTGAATCATTATCAAAATTTACCTCATATTTCTTCATAAATTCTTCAACCGTAATAATTCCATTTAATACATCTTTAATATCTTTTTCCATTTCATCCTTATCTTGCTTGTTAAAATCAATATATTTTTCAAAAGTTATACAAGCAAGTATAAGTGCTAACGTATACATCAAATCATCTTTAGAAAATAATCCAATGAAACTATGATCTCTAGACAGCAATAAATTGCTATGAGTCCTATTTTGCATTTTTATTAATAATTTCTTAATATATTTAACTTCATCGCCAATAATAGAATAGTTATAAAACATTTCCAATAAATGAGGTAGATATTCATCAAATAAAGGATTAGTAATCATATACCAATTTCTCGATATTAATGCATGGACTAGTTCATGAAAATATGTAGACTCTAAAATATCGCCATCGTCATCAATGATGATACCAATACATTTGAATACGACATCTCTAAAATCCTCATCCATTCCCAAATGCTGATCAACATAAGAAGAATATTGTTTACTAGGTACGAGTGGTATATCAAAAATAGAACCATCATAAGCAGACTCCATAATATGTCTATGGGCATCAAAAGCATATTTATATCTTAATTTTTCCACTACGTCTTTTTCTAACCATTTAACATCTAAATTAACACCATTTAAAAAGTCTTCAGTATTACTCATCACATTACTTTTTATAGTTTCTAAACTAACTGTATTTTTCTTAAATTCCACTTGTGGAAATACCGGTTTCTTTATTAAATCTTCATAGATGTCTATAAATACACTTTTTTCCATAATATAACCAATATAGTCGATAGCTGCTTTATTCACTTCTTCTTGATATTTTGCCCAAGTTATATCTCTTTCCATCAAAGTACCTCCAAAGTTCCCAATATTCTAACACAAAATAATATCTATTGCAAAAACTTAAATAATGATATAATAAATAACATCAAGGAGGAATAAATATGCGAAAACTTGTAATATTAAGAGGATCACAAGGATGTG
>CAMWQX010000167.1 GCA_947176475.1 uncultured Bacillota bacterium | reverse complement strand
ATAATATTATTTATCGCAAGTTCCTAAAATTGCTGCGCAACTATATGATATTCCCAAAGAAAAACTTGATGTTACCCTTCAAGAGGATATCACCGAAAAATTAGAGAGTGATATTGAAGACCAAAGGTCTGATGTTCAAAAGGAAATACATAATGAAATTCAAAAACTAGAATTATTTGTAAGTCATTACGATATTTGTTGCCGAGAGTATGGAAAAGAAATTGATGTTTCGGAACTTAAGGATATTGAGGTTCAAATAATCAGTTTTACATATACCAATATTCGTGTACCTAAAGTAAATCTTTCTATTCTATGTGATAAAGATAACAATAGTATTGTCTTAAAAAAGAATTTAGAGGGAAATTGGTATTCTTGTAATATTTTTATGGATGGAACCGGTTTCTATGAAAATTCTTCATCAGACATTCTTTTTTATCCATCTGTCGATGAAAGTCCTATTTCGCTTGGACCAATTGATAGAGAAGTGGAAATACCTGTTTATTTCTTGAGTCATAATACAACAGTTAATCATTCAAAGGATAGTAAACATCTTTGGAATGAACCTAGCAGGAAGATGATGATAGATGATTATGATTACCATCAATTCAATGATCCTTTGGAAGATATATTTGGGCATATACCTAACGCCGCTACAATTTTTAAAACAATTAAATTAGAGGGTACAGAGGTGCAAACCAAAGTAGCCTATGTTATTGATATTGATAGTGCTATTATTCAATCGGATATAGTTGATACTTTAAGTGGAAAAAGATATGAAGTAGATAAGACACTTGAACAAAAAGATGCAATTAACAAAGTTTATGAAATGGTTATGGAAGATTTAAAACAAAACTCTAATAACAATCATATTCTTGTTCCTAAAAATAATCAACAAGGATAGTTAGTCAAAACATCTTTTATAATATAAAAAAGATAAGTTTAAAACTTATCTTTTAATTTTGGTTGATATATGGCTTCTTGCTAAAATAATAGGTGCATGGTCCCCCAAAAAGGGAATCTCCACAAACATTACAACGATAAATTTTTTCTCTTTCGAAGAATTCATCGATTAATTTAGTAGCTCCCTTAGGATCAAGTGCTACTAATTCTTGAATGCGATGATACAATTCAGGTTCAACTTTACTACTAATCTCCTCAGCATTTTCTAAATAAGTCATAATTTGTGAAACTAATTCTTGGGCTTTATCTTCCATTTGTTTCTTCTTTTCTTCATCACTAAGTTCCTTATATTGTAAGACTTCTTGGGTAAGCTCATAATCAGTAAATCCATCATCTAAAAGTAATTGCCTAAATGTTACTAGCATACTTTTTTCACTGCTTTCCAAAGACAGGGCATTACTTAATCTCTTGTAATGAGCTAAGCGAACCTTTCTTACCCATTCGTCATATTCCTTTTTTAATTCATTTGCTTCCATAACTTTCTCCTTTAATAATAATGCTTATTATAACAGTAAATTAAAATAAATCAATAATATAAATTAAACTATATCTTTTCCATAAGTATGATATAATAACACCTTGAAGGAACGATAGTATGGCAAATTTTAATGAAAGAGATATATTAGAGATAAATACTTCTTATCGAATGCTTTTATCCAATTTAAGTGCATATTTAAAACAATATAAAGCTAGTAGTGAAGTAGAATATTCCAAAATTATCTTTAATATGTTACACAATGGCTTATTTAGTATGAATGGTAAAGTTCAATTTGACAACTACTATAAATTTATTGATCTGCCATCTCAAGTATCCCAAGGAGTTCATGTGACATATGGCCTTTTATGTTGCCGTCATGCCACTGATTTTCTCTATGATTTATTATGTGTTCTAAATTTCCATCCCGCTTTAGAATTTTACTTTGTCGATGAAAAATCGAGTATTTGGCGAAAAGTAAATCCTGCAGTAGAGCAAGTCAATCATGAAACAATTTTATCAAGCGATGGAAAATACATTATCGATCCTGCCAATAAATTTATTTTAGAAACTGATGACAACGGTAAAGTAAAAGAATTAGATACTAGTATAGAAAAAGATGTTGATAAATATCAAGATTCCAACATTGAAACCATCGGAAAAATTCTAAAAAAATATTATATGTATCGTGAATTAGGAATCGAAAATGTCTATTAGCATTATAAAAATAATGATATAATAATTATACAAATATTCAGGAGGTTATAAATGACAAAAAGTAGTTTAAATACCGAAAAAGACCTATTAAGTTACACAATTATTGAAGGAGATCCAACTATTCAAAGTGTAAGAGATGAAGAAAATTTCTTTGGATATGAAAAATCTAATCCCTTATCATTAGACTCATCTTTCATTGACTTATATGATGAAATCGTAAGTGATAAATCTATCCTTTATGCCGAAAAGTTCTTTAGATTAGGCGCAAGTAAAAAGTTTGTAAAAGATAGTATTAAATTATGGGAAGAATTAGGAATAAATTTACAACAAATAGATATATTAGATGAAAATTTTCCGTTGGAAGAAGGGGAAGCTACTATAACCGAAGAATTTTATAATTCCATAATAACAGCACATCCTGAAAAACTCCCAATTCATATTGATCGTTCTTTGCGAAATAAACAATGGGAAGCTATAACTAATTATATTTCTATGTATTCAATAACGGAAAAAGTAGAAGACAATTCAATGTTATATAGTAACATTATATTGCCAAATATTAATAACGCTTTGACTTCATGCATTTATGCTCATGAAATAACGCACTCTCAAGTAAATAGTAAAGATCAATGTGGCAATATCCTAAATACGGAAACATTGCCCATATTAATAGAAGAAATATTTTGTTGTAAATTAGATAGTTCATTAAAAAGTGTTATACGTATGCGTAACTTAAGATTGTTGTGGTTTGTTAAAAACTTATATCGACTAATGGCAACAAAAAATATGGCTTTTTCAAGTAAAATAGAGTTTGATACTTACATTAAATCGACTATTCAAGCTATTAAACTTTCTAATATATACATAAATGGAAGTGAAAATATTAAAAAAGAAATTCAAAGTTTTATCAATCGCATCATTGCTGAAGAGGCAAGTCTGATGGAAATGTTGAATCATTATGAAGCAAATTTTGCCGAATGTGAGCATCAATTAAAAGATTTAAAAATATTATATAAATAAAATTTAGGAGGTATTAATTATGGTTATTTTTGGATTAGAACAGGGTTTAGGAGCTTCTTATGCGGGAAGGAGAATCGAAAATGATGAGGAAGTTTATGGAATCGGTATAATCAAAGTTGATGAAGAAAAGAGTTTTCTAATTCAACAATTTAACACCAACGATGGTGTTGATGATGCCCCAGCTTTAGCTTATTATGTAGCTGTTAAAACAGATTCTCTTTATATGTTAAATGAAGAAGATGAACTAGAACATGAAAGATTTTTAGAAGGAGAAACACAACCAAACGATGAACCTATAAAAAAATTAACTAAAGAAAATGCAAGTTTGGGACAAAGAATAATTACTCCTTTTACTAGAAATCAATAATAATTATCTCGAATATTTTCGAGTTTTATTATGTTTAAAAATGTGCTAATATAAGAGTCATTAGAAAAAAGGGTGATTTTATGACCTACAAAGATTTTTGTAGACAAGCGGAAAAGCGTGAAAGAAAAGCCATCGAACAAGATCAAGTAATTGCGGAAAAATTTGTTAGGGAATATTTAGGTTTTGCACAAAAATCCTTTTTCTTGTGGTCTATCGGACCGCATATTGAATATTTATTACGTGAATATTTTGAGATAAAGGGAACAAAAACTGAAGAAGATTTTATTAAACTATTAAAT
>CAMWQX010000166.1 GCA_947176475.1 uncultured Bacillota bacterium | reverse complement strand
CTATAAAAAATAATTTATTAACTTGATAATATTGCACTCCTGAGATGATCGATAAAACTGTCGCAACATATAATAGACCATTTGCTACATCTATATTTAATAATTCAAATGGTAAATTATAAAAGAATATCAAAGTTAAACCACATAACATACAAATAGTTTTTAACTTACCTAAGATCGATGCTGGTACAGCTTTCCCTTTACTTCCCGCTACCATCTTAATAGAATCTACAAATATATCTCTTGTAATTATAATAACCGGAACGGCCACATTAATTAACCCATTGCAAGCAAGTATTACTAACACCCCATTAACTAAAACTTTATCAGCAATAGCATCCATTACTTTACCAAAATCCGTTACCAAATTATGTTTACGCGCTATATTACCATCCAAAAAGTCTGTCACCGCTGCCACCACAAAGATAACACCACCAATGATATATTGTAAATTAATCGTTATCTTTCCAAATATTTGATATGTTGGAAAATAAAATCCACATAAATTAAATGGAAAAATTAATAAAACAATCAACGCAATTGATAAAACTATACGCACCATTGTTATTCTATTTGGTAAATTCATGATAATCTCTCCTCGATTAAAGTAAGCAATAACCTACTTAAGTGTAATTTGTTTAATACTCCATAAAACAGCTAATATAACTAACACAACAATGCCTAAAGCTGTTAATATATATGGCAAAGTTCTCTCTTTAGGATAACTTCTCGTATAGGGAGATGCTATTCTATCTTCACTATCTTTTTCTTTTTGTTGTTCTTGAACGGCTTTTTCAATCTCATTCATTGGAATCTTCGAAGTATAATCAAACATATACTCATTAAATTTATTAGTAACTTCTTCCAAATCCATTCCCAAATACTTTGCATAATCCAAAATCATGCGTTTTAATTCATAAATATCATCGAATGAACCTATAGAACCATCTTCTATTTGCTCAAGATATAAAACAGGAATTGATAAATCTTTACTTACCTCATCTAAAGATAGTCCTGCCATTTCTCTTGCGCTTTTTAAAGTTTCCCCGGTTTCTACCAAAAGTACCACTCCTTTAAATAAAAAAATAACATCTAATAAGCCATGTTCTGTACCATAAATGGTGGCAAACATTTATCTATCTTTCGATCCTTTGACTCCTTATCTTTCGTCATCAAAGACTCCCCTACCAAAATTTGGGTTTCTCGCTCGTGGGGTTTACCGCGTTCCACCTCATTCGTTTCCAAATGAACTCGTCTCTATGGCACTTTTATACCTACTATAACCCTTTAAGGTTACCTCAGAGCCGTTAAGTATAACTTACCTAGGGTTATTTATTCCCCTAGCACGAACACTACAATCATCACAGATTGTGCGAGCATGGACTTTCCTCAACATACTAAATATATGCCGCGTTTGCCCAGATATTATTCTTCTTTTCCGTAAACTATTTTCTCTAGATTACTAATTCTCTTAAGTAAATCTAAATTATTGAAATTTGATCTACCACTTTCATTAGCTGAATCATTAGCTGAATCAATAATTGATTTTAATTTACGATATTCTGCTTTAAGTTTCGCATTATCTTCACTCAAAGCTTTATTATCATTTTGAAGCTTCTTTATTACATGTTCAAATTCCGTATAATCTCTTATAACCATATCTAAAAATTTATCAACCTCTTGCATCCTATACCCATTAGTATCACGATGGAACTCTTTTTCAAGTATCTCTTGAGGTGTTAAAAATAATTTTTCATTGTACATGCATATCACCCTTCTTATACCAACATTTTAGTTTATTTTACAATAAAAGTCAATGATTAGAGACTATCTCTAACACTGCTAGACAAAAGAAAAGATAATGTTTTTCATTATCTTTAACTTCTATATAGCTTTTACTTCTCCATCAACTACCATATATTCTTTTTCAAAAGATGAAAAAACAATACTTTTAATCGGATCCTTTAATTCTGAAACGTCAATTGGAATCTTCGACATTATTTCTTCAACATTTATCGTCTTTGATAATTCATATTCTTTATCTTCGGAACTTACGGCTAAAGAATAACTAACTTTACCATTGCTAAGTACTTCGACTTTTCCCTTAAATATTTCATTATCAAATTCAATTTCATACTTATTTCCATTAGTAACAAATTCTTCACTAAAACTTGCATCAGTTATTTCATTATTTGCACTTGTTCTTGGCATTGTGGCTCTAAATGAATCAATGACATCAAAAATATTTACTAATTTAGTGCGTATCTGTTCTAGTAACTTTTCATTATTATTACTATCTTTTGCCAAATATAATCTTCCCGCCTCAATATCGCGACATACAATAATTGGCTTCAACTCATAATTCTCATGAATTGAAAGTTTAATTGCCGATATTTCTTGACATATAGCTACGTTAATACTATCACATTTTATTCCCCTCAAATTGTAATTATGATCAATTATCTTAAATAAACTATCTTTCACTAACAATCTTATTTGATTAAAAGTATAAGAACCCACTCTCTTATTCAATACCGAAATATAATCCGGCGATATTAAACTATTAATTTCATCTAATAACTCTTGATAAAAATTTGAATCTTCATCAAACATATCATATAATTCACGATAATAATCCTTTAAAATATTTACTAAATCCCAAGCACTAATACATGTTCTACTCGCCTTTATTTCCTTCTTTTCATTACAAAAGCAATTTATTTTTCTTAACAATATGTCATTTTCTATTTCTCTTGCCATAAAATCATTTCCTTACCATCTTGTATAAATAAAATCTACATCTTTCTTTAGTTCTGAAGAAGAAATCTTTCTTCCCCAATAAACACCATTATCAAAACTTCCTACAATTGTCATATTTCCCTCAGCTACAGTTACACCCGTACTATTAACTTCTAAAACAATAACCGAATGGGTATCATTATATAGACGTAGAATATCTCCTACACGAATCTTTGAAACATCCGTATGTTTTTTAGCTTTAACACTTCCAAAAGCAGCATCACTTAACATAAAGGCAAACCCAGCACATCCACAACCTTTATCAAAGAATCCACCTTTCCAACTATAACACTTAGAATTATCCCATGGCGTACCTGTTGGATATTTACTCTTTAGGGCAATCATCTTATTATAAACTTCTTTATCAGTTAAAGTACTCTTAGTCGTTGCACTTTTCTTTGTTGTCGTTGTCGTACTCTTTGTCGTTGACTTAGTTGTCTTCTTTGTCGTTGATTTTGTCGTTTTCGAAGTTGTACTAGTTTTCTTAGACGTTGATGTAGTTGGATTATAAGCACCTGTCGTTTTAGTTGTCTTATCTTTACTGCTCGTAGTAGTACTCTTTACAATCGTATTTGTCGTTATCTTCGTATCCTCATTAACTGAAGATGTTGTTGAAGTAATTTTATCATCATCTACTACTTGCATTGTCATATTACTAGTTTTAACACTTGTAGTAGTACTCGTACTTGTAGTCTTATCACTTATTTCTTGCTTCTCTTGACATCCCGTTAAAACAAGCAAAATACCTGTTAATAAAATTAAACTTCTTTTCATCTTTACACCTCTTACTACATATTATATCAAAATATTCCAGATTTGGTGAAAAAAAGAACTTCAATCACTTTGAAGCTCTGTTTAAAATACTTATTACTACATCAATCTCATCAATTAAATCATCAAACATCTTCCTAACATTTTTCATTTTATCACCAATTCCATAATATAGAAAAATGTTTATAAATGATCCCCTTTCGCCAATCTATTCTATTATTTGATAATATTTCAAAATACTATCAGCACTCTTATTTCCCAAACTTTTCATCATGCCAG
>CAMWQX010000165.1 GCA_947176475.1 uncultured Bacillota bacterium | reverse complement strand
AGTCTTAACGATAGTGTAAGAACTCAAGGACATTATTCTAGCACCACAGGTTTCTTAAGCAAATTAATAAATAATTTGAAGACATCTTGTGAATACTATTTTAATCTATATAAACAAATGGTCTACATAGCCCAATCTAGAGTAGTAATTGTCGATGGCTATAATCTTCCTGTATCCTTACTTAAACATAAGAAGGGAACAAAAGTAATTCAAATGTGGCATGCCTTAGGTGCCATTAAAAAGTTTGGTTACCAATCAATTGGAAAAGTTGATGGAATAAATCCTAAGATGGCTAAAATATTAAAGATGCATAGAGGATATGACTATGTTATATCCGGAAGTGAAGGAATGAAAGAATATTTTGCTCAAGCTTTTGATGTTCCTAAAGAAAAAGTTTTGCCAATTGGAACGCCGTTAGTTGACTTTTTAAAGGAAGAGCGAAGTGAAGAGACAAAAAGAATTTATGACACATATCCATCATTAAAAAAGAAAGAAAATGTTCTTTATTCACCAACATTTAGAAATGATAAAGAATATAACTTCGATGAATTAATAAAGAATACGGATTTTAAAAAAGTAAACTTAATAATCACTCAACATTCTAAAGTAGAAAAACAAGAACTTGATAAAAGAGTTATATGCATCAATAGTGATGACTTCTCAACTTTTGATATTTTGAAGGTTTGTGATTATGTTATTACTGATTACTCCGCATTAATGGTCGATGCTTGCATAATTAACAAAAAAATATTACTATATACTTATGACTATGAAAAATATGATAGAAATAATGGCATTAATATTGACTTTAAAAAGGAGTTTCCTTCTTTAAATTATGACGATGCTGCCACACTTATGAAGATAATCAATGAGGATAAATATAACATGAAAGAATATAAAAAATTTCAAAAAAAGTATACTCCTCAAATAAAAAAGACGAGTACAGAAGAAATAATGAATCTAATATATAAATGTTTAGATTGTTAATGGAGGTATAAAATGAAAAAAGTTATTACATATGGAACATACGATTTATTAACAGCTGGTCATGTTGAGCATTTTCGTGATGCCAAAGCTATGGGAGATTATTTAATAGTAGGAGTATCGACTGATGAATTTAATGCGATTAAACATAAATCGTCTTATCTAACATATGAAGAAAGAAAATTTGTTGTTGAATCAATCAAATATGTTGATGAAGTTATTCCTGAAAATGATTGGGGTCAAAAACCTGATGACATAAAAAAGTATGGTATTGATATTTTAGCCATGGGCTCAGACTGGGAAGGCGATGAAAGATTTGAATCCCTTCGTCAATATTGTGATGTTAGATATACCAAAAGAAGCGGAAAATATTCATCTACCAATTTTCGAAGTCATGTTGAAGAATATATTAGCGAAAAAGAAGAGAAAGATCAAAAGTAAGGAGTGATTAGCAGTGAATAAGAAAATAAAAAAAATTCTAATTGATATTGCTAAAAAAAATGTTTTCTTAAGAGAATTGATGTACTCTACTCGTACAAAATTATTGAAGAGAAATTATCTTAAAAAGTTTTATAAAAAATACGACGTAGATGATAAATTATGTGTGTTTGAATCTTTTAACGGACGTAAATATAGTGACAGTCCTAAGGCCGTATATTTGCGTATGTTAGAGGATAAGGAATATAAAGATTATCATTTCGTTTGGGCATTTGCCAACCCAGAAAATTTTAGCGAATTAAACAAAAACTCAAGAACAACTGTAGTTAAATACGGAAGTGATGAATACAAAAAAGCATATGCATCTGCTAAATATTGGTTTACGCCATCAAGATTACCTGATTACATCGTTCCGAAAGATAATCAAGTATACTGCCAATTTTGGCATGGAACACCGCTAAAACGCTTAGGTTTTGACATAAAAACTAAAGGTATGAATGCCATGCATACTGTTAAGGATTGGCAAAGAATGTACCAATATGATGCATCACGTTATACTTATATGGTATCTCCTTCTAAATTTACTTCTGACAAGTATCGCTCAGCCTTTAACTTGAAAGCTGTTGGAAAAGAAAATTGCATTTTGGAAACAGGATATCCTCGTAACGATGCTTTATTTAGATATACTGAAAAAGACATCAGAAAAATAAAAAAGGATTTAGGCATTCCTAAGGATAAAAAAGTAATATTATATGCTCCAACATGGCGTGACAATCAACACCAAGCTGGCGTTGGCTATACATATGAATTAGGAATTGACTTTGACAATTTTCAAAAGAAATTTAAAGATGACTATGTGGTACTTTTTACCGTTCATTATTTAGTTGCAAGCCGCATGGATTTATCTAAATATGAGGGATTTATTATAAATGTCTCTGACTATCCTGACTTAAATGATTTATACATTGTAAGTGACATGATAATTACTGATTACTCATCTGTTTTTTTCGATTATGCTAATCTAAAAAGGCCAATGCTCTTTTATATGTACGATTTAGAAATGTATAAAGGTAATATGCGTGATTTCTATTTTGATCTTAAAGAATTGCCAGGACCAATTGTTGAAAAAGAAGAAGAATTATATAAAGAAATATCCAATATAGATAAGTATTTTAAAAAGTACCAGGATAAATATGATAAATTCAACAAGCAGTTTAATTATTTGGACGATGCGGATTCAAGTAAGCGTGTATTAGACAAAATAATAAAATAGATAAATTTTTTTATCTATTTTTTTCTTTTTGTGATAAAATTGAATTGTGAGGTTTGACACAATATGAAAAAATTTATTAACGGATTTTATAAAACAATAATATTGATAATGATTGCTCTTTGGGGAATAATAACTTTCTCCTCGTGTTTTCATATCTACGGAAGAGGTTATAACCCTGCTATAATCATTATTGGCTCTATTATTGTTTTTTCTTTAATATATAATTTTTATAAGTTAATTGGGAAAACAAGTACTAAGAATCACGACAAGATTGCCTTTGGAATGTTTGCTATAGTTTTCAGTATAATGCTACTTTGGGGTCTTAATACCCAAGTTATTCCTGCATATGATTTGTCGCATATTATAGCTAAAAGTGATAGTATGCTTCTTAATAATCACGTCTTTGGTTATGACTTGTATTTTTCCATATACCCAACTCAGATACCTATAACCATACTGGTATACGCTGTAAAAGCGCTAGGAAGTATTTTAGGCTTTGCTAATCCTGCCGAATTTATGATTATTTATAATGCTTTCATGACATCACTAATGATTTTGTTCATCTACAAAGTAGGAAAAAAATTAACTAATAGTAGGTTAGCTTTAACTATGATGCTTATTGCCGCATTATATCCAGATTTTTATCTTTTTATTCCATACTATTATACGGATATAGTGTCTTTACCATTTGCTGTCATTGGTTTTTATTACTTACTAAAATCTGAAGAGAAACATTCTAATCTTTATCTATTACTTGCGGGAGTTCTTTTTGGCATAGGATTTAAAATTCGTGTAACCGTACTTATTTTACTTATTGCATATATTGCTTCCATGTTTAGAAATTATTCAATAAAAAATATTGTTAAGAGAACCGTTATAGTTGTAGTTGGCGTTATCATAACCATAATTTCCTATAATAGTATCATATATCCGAATTTCCATATTGAACTGAATGATAAAGTAACGGCACCTATGACTCATTGGATAATGATGGGCGTAAATAAAGAAACTAATGGTGGCTATACGGATGCAGATATTAACTTTTCCATCAACTCTCAAAATAAAAATGAAGAAATAATAAAAGTAATAAAATCTCGTCTACCAAAGATTAATGTGCCATTTGTTTATAATAAAATAAGAAAAGTTTGGTCCGAAGGAGATTACGATATTCAAAGA
>CAMWQX010000164.1 GCA_947176475.1 uncultured Bacillota bacterium | reverse complement strand
GTTATAAAGTACGATGAATTAAATGAACTAGCTAATGATTTATGGAGTAGAAATTTACCAATAACAGCAGATCGTGGATTAATAACTGACCGCAATGGTAAAGTCCTTGCTGATAACATTACGACAACTTCTTTAGTTGTTGTTCCCAATCAAATTGTCGATAAGGAAAAAGTTGCTAAAGATCTATCATCTATTCTTAATGTCAGTTATGATGAAATGTATAAGCATTTAACTAAAAAGACCAGTATTGAAAGAATTCACCCTGAGGGTAGAAGACTAAGTTATGACATTGCTGATAAGATAAATAATTTAAATTATGATGGGGTATATCTTCTAAAAGAATCAAAAAGATATTATCCATATAAAACTTTACTCTCCCATGTTATCGGCTATGTTGGAATAGATAATCAAGGTTTATCGGGAATTGAAGCTTACTATGATAAATATTTAACAGGTGCTAATGGTTCCATAAAATATTATTCGGATGGTAAGGGAGCGCGAATTGAAAGAGCTAGTGTCTATGAACCAAGTCAAAGTGGTATGACTCTTGCCTTAACCATTGATTTAGATATTCAATTAGCTGTCGAAAGAGAATTAGATAACGTTGTAAGTAAATATAATCCAGAGCAAGCTCTTATAGTTGTTGCTGATCCGAAAACTGGTGAAATACTTGCTATGTCTTCTCGACCTAATTTTGATTCTAATAATTATCAAGATTACAATTTAGAAACTATTAACCGTAATTTGCCAATATTCAATACTTATGAACCTGGTAGTACCTTTAAAGTTATAACGCTTGCCGCCTCAATTGAGGAAAAAACTATAAACTTATTTGATGATCATTTTTATGATGGTGGTTCCATCAACGTTGAGGGCTCAAGAATTAAATGTTGGAAAGCTGGTGGTCATGGGGCTCAAAGTTACTTACAAGTTGTTCAAAACTCTTGCAATCCTGGCTTTGTTATCATGGGTCAAAAATTAGGTAAAGAAAGACTTATGAACTATGTAAAAAAATTTGGTTTTGGTGAAAAAACGGGCATCGACCTATCTGGAGAAGAAGATGGTATATTATTTTCCTTAGATAGAATGGGACCTGTTGAAACTGCTACAACAGCATTTGGACAAGGCGTATCTGTTACTCCCATTCAACAAGTCATGGGCGTATCAGCTGCTGTTAATGGAGGAAATCTTTATCAGCCATATTTATTAAAATCCATATCATCAGGAGATACCAAACAGGTAATTCAAGTTAATAAACCCATTTTAAAACGTAAAATCATCAGTGAAGAGACTAGTAAATTAGTCAGATACACTTTAGAAAGTGTCGTTTCTCAAGGAACTGGAAGAAATGCTTATATCAACAATTATCGCGTTGGTGGGAAAACGGGAACCGCTCAAAAAGTCAATAATGGCGTCTATATGGAAAATAATTATATTCTTTCATTTATCGGTTTCATGCCAGCCGATAATCCGGAAGTCATCGTTTATGTTGCCATTGATAATCCTAAGGGCGTTGTTCAATATGGTGGTACTGTTGCAGCACCTATCGCTAAAAATGTCTTAACTAGTTGCATCGATATATTAGGAATTCAAAAGGGTAAGGGCGATTTAGAAAGAGCCTACGAACTTTGGGATATTAAATACTATGAAGTACCTGATGTTACGGGTAAAACATTAAAAGAAGCCAAAAACATGTTATATCCTAATTTTCAAATAGAATATTCTGGAACAGGTGAAAAAATAATTCATCAATCTCCGGAAAGTGGGGAATATGTTAAAAGTGGTGGAATAGTAAAGGTAATGCTAAATTAAAGGTAAAATATTTTTTTACATATTTAAATTTAGTATAATTAATACAGTAGGTGAATAGCATGGAAAGACAAGAAATTCTAAATGAAGCCATTAGTGCTCGCAATTATTTTTCTATCGGATTAGATGATGCAATGTCGAACATCATAACTAACACTAAAGGTGCTTTATCAAACCAAATAGTTTATGCTGTTCAAGAAGAGTTAAATTTTATTCGCGATTATACCATAACCGAAATGGTTGAAGAGGAATATGTAAGAACTCTTAAACAACTAATGCGTAAACAAGTTAGCAAAATATCCGATATGCTAAATGAAGTAACATCCGTTGTAATTAATCAATTAGATAATAAAGAGGAAAGAGAATTAGACTCTCTATTTACCATGCTTACCAATGAAATAACTCGCACTCAAAATTCGCGTTTTATAGAAAATTTAAATGATGAATTTGCCAATACGATGCGTTCATCCTTATTAAGAAATCATAGTTTGGAAACTATTCTTGGTGAAAATAAATTATATGATGTTGCTAGTGATATTAAAGGTAGCACGCGCAGGATTCTTGAACGTTATTCTGAAGAATTAACAAATACCCTAACAAACACTTTATATCATCATTTAGAAAATTATCGTGCCAAAGTAATGCAATCCATTCAAATATATAAACAAGAAAAAGTAGAGGAAAAAGCCCCATCTGTGCCTCGTGTTAATGCTCGAGAAAAAGATACGGAAAATATCCGATTAATCGCCTCATTTGCCAACATTACTTTTGAACCAATATTTGATGGAGTTAAAGCCCTTGATAATAAAACCGGAAAAAGTACAACTCTTTATAAACAAGAAGATGGAACTCTAGTTTCCGAAAATAATGACATAAAAATGTCTTATATTGCGGGAAAGACATCTATTATTAATCAAGATCAAGTATTCACCTTTAATGGAAAGTGCTTTGCTATGGGAACTCTTGAAAATCCTGAGCAAACAAAAATTGAAAAAGTTGGCAAAAATTATCAAATATCTTATGGCGGCGAAATTATTACAGACCCTATTAAACGTGGATTTATCTTTAATTCTATCAAAAAGAAATATCCCGCATTTTATGAACGAACAATGAGAAATTCGAAGTTTGCCCGAATGCAAGCAGAAAGTGAAGCCAAGGATAAAGAGAGCCAAGAGATAATTCAAGATGAAAATGGTCTATTTCATATTAATCCTCTTCATCGCAAAAAATATATTGAAAAGATGCATGTTTTAGGTTTACAAGTTATCGAAAATGAACAAGGAGTATCCTTAGTTAACCAAGAAGGTGAGGCTTTTCCAATTACTAACACTGGTTATGCTTTTATATCAAATGATAACAAGAGTTATGTTTACTCGGAATTATACGTAACTACATCTAAGGAAATGCGGGATCCTGTTATCAGTTACAATTCTCCATCTTATTCCTTTATTTGCTCCCTAGATTATCGAAATATGAATCTTTTTGTCGATAATAATCATTATCGGATTAAATTAAATGAGGATGGTTCAAAGGAATTCAGTATAATTAAAAATGGTCAAGCTATTTCTAATCCTGAATTAGTTTCTCAAATCTTTGAACACTATGTTCCTAATGCCTGCAACAAGCTTGTTGAAGTCTATGAGCAAATAATTGAAGAAATAAAGCAAAAGGAAAATCAAACTAAAACTCAAGAAATGCTTGATGAACTTAATAATACAACGAGTAAGGAATCTGAATCTAAATTGGAAATCCCACCAAAGGAAAACTCTACAGTTGAACAAGCTGAAGAACAAAAACAAGAGCTAACAGAAATGCTTAATGAACTTGATGATAAAAAAACAAGCATAACTAGCAAAACTTCTGATAAAATTCAAGAAGAAATATCCAACCTTATTCAAAATCCTAAAGTTCAAAGATATCTTGCTCTTCTTCAATTGCAAGCCAAACGTGCAGCAATGTCTACGATGAATCAAAATGCTTTTAAAAAAATGTAAGAACCATTTATTGGTTCTTTTTTTCTAAATGAATAATAAAACTTTCCTTTCGAAGAAAAATCTAGTATAATTATTAATAGTAGGTGATTAT
>CAMWQX010000163.1 GCA_947176475.1 uncultured Bacillota bacterium | reverse complement strand
CTCTCATATATCTACTATGTCTCTTTTTAGTTTGTTTGCTGCAATATGTGCAAAAGTTCCCGTAAGAATTGTACATAGTCATTCAACGACAAATAAGGCGGAAGTAGTAAAAAATATTATGAAGCAAATATTAAAGCCTTTTAGTAAAGTCTTTGCAACTAATTATATTTGTTGTTCTGAATTGGCTGGACGTTGGTTATTTGGAAATCGATCTTATGATAAGGGTCATGTTTTTTTGCTTAATAATGCAATTGAATTAGAAAAATTTAAATATGATGCTAAAATAAGAAAACGTAAAAGGAAAGAACTAAAGATAAGTGATAGCACTTTAGTGTTAGGTCATATAGGTCGTTTTGTGGATCAAAAGAATCATTCATTTTTGATTGATATATTCAATGAAATTCATAAAAAAGAATCTAATTCAATTTTGCTTTTAGTTGGGCAAGGACCTTTAGAAGAAAAAATTAAGAATAAAGTAGCAACTTTAGGATTAACGGATAGTGTTAAGTTTTTGGGACAGAGGAGCGATGCATCTGAGTTGTATCAAGCTTTTGACGTGTTTGTCTTACCTAGTTTGTATGAAGGCTTACCTGTAGTTGGTGTAGAAGCTCAAGTTGCGGGATTGTTGTGTTTCTTGTCTGATGAAATGACTAAGGAAACTAAAGCGTTGGATATGACTAGATTTATGAGTCTATCTAATTTGCCGTCTGAATGGGCAAATGAAATTTTGAATTCTGTAAACGAGTATAGAAGACAAGACACAAGAGATGAAGTCTCTAAATATGGCTTTAATATAGAAATCGAAGTTAAAAAATTAGAAAAGTATTATGTCAAACTTGCTAGCAAGGGGGATTTATGAAAAAAGTTGTAATAACTAATGCATATACTTGGTATAACAAGGGAGATGCTGGGATTCTTTTAGGAATTGTTAATATGCTAAAAAAAACGTATAATGACAATGTTGAATTTTCAGTATTGTCTTTTACTCCAAAAGAGGATACAAAGAGGTATTGCAAAGATAAGTCTATTAAAGAAGTTAAAAGCAATATATTAAATCCACATCCATATAATCATACTAAAATTGGTAAAATATGTGCTATTATAAAATTGATATTTAAGTTATTATATATTCAATTTTGTTTTATTTTTTGTAAGAATAAATTGATAAGCAAAAATAAATCTTTAAGTCTTTTAAATGAAAGTGACTTAATTGTTGTTTGTGGTGGAGGATTCCTTGGTGGGAAAAAATATGATAGTTTAATGCATTTGTATCAAATGTATATCAATACGAAATTTAATAAACCATTGATAATAATGGGAACTTCTATTGAACCAGTGAAAAGTAAAATTGTTCGATATTATACTGAAAAAATAATAAAAAAATATGATCATGTATATGCAAGAGAGAAGATAACTTATGAATATTTAGCTACTTTTATGCCTGAAGATAAGAATACTTTGATTCCTGACATGGCATTTATGCTTCCAGATGATTTTAGATCAAATAATAATATTTTAGATTTAAAGAAAAAATATAAAAAGGTTATTGGTTTAACTGTTAGAAAATGGAATTTTCCTAATATATCTGGCTCAAAGATAGAAGCAATGAATAATTATTTAAATACAATTGCACAATTTATTACCAAGGTAAGTAGTGAAAAAGGTTATTGTTTTGTGTTTATTCCACAAGTGATTGTTGACTATGGAAATGATGCTGATGTTGCCAAAGAAATTAAGAATCTTTTGGGAAAAGATATTAAAGATAATTTTGTTATTTTTGAAGATGATTTAACACCAGTAGAAATAAAAAATATGATTGGAAACTGTGATTATTTTGTTGGAACAAGAATGCATTCTAATATCTTTGCTACTAGTATGTGTGTTCCAACCGTGGCAATTGCTTATGAGAAAAAGACAAATGGTATAATGGAAACAGTTGGGTTACAGGATTATATTGTTGAAATAAATGACATTAATTTAGAAAAGTTAAATTTGAAATTTGAAAATGTTGTATTAAATGAGGAAAAAATTAGAAAACAATTAAAAGCAAAGATAAAGAACATAAGAAAAGAGATTGAAGATAAAATTAATCAAATAATGAGACTAAAGTAGGTGATAATGTGAAAGCAGCATTCTTTTTTGATACAGTGCTATTAGAAGATAATGATAAGTATTATGGTATGACTTTGACATATGATTTTTTTTGTAACAGATATTTGAAATATTTTAAAGAAATTGTTGTATCAACACGCGCAAAAGGTATTGATACAGAAAAAGGAAATATTGATGGATATCGAATAACAAATGGCAAATCAGTAGAAGTCAAACCAATAAGGAACTATAATGATATCCCTGATGCTTTAAAAAATAGAAAAAAGATAATGCAAGAAGTAAAAGACATAGTAGATTCTTCTGATAAAATAATAGTGAGAATGCCTAGTGTAATAGGCATGTTTGCGTGTGATGCTGCTAGAAAAAGTAATAAACCATATCTTGTTGAAATGGTAGCATGTCCTTGGGATGGCTATATAAATCATGCACGATTTGGTGGCAAAATATTGGCCCCGATTATGAGTTTATTAACAAAAACATACGTAAAATCAGCTCCAAATGTTTTGTACGTAACATCAACGTTTCTACAAAGTAGATATCCTTCTAATGGTAATCAAATATCTTGTTCAGATGTGGAATTAAATGATTTTGAGGATAAAATATTAAAAGATAGAATCAAAGGATTAGAAAATTTTGATAATACTTCAATAAAATTGGGAACTATTGCATCAGTACAATTAAAATATAAGGGTCAAGAATATGTTTTTTATGCAATAAGTGAACTAAAAAAGAAAGGCAAGAAAATTGATTACTATTTAGCAGGTGGAGGCGATAATAGTAGATTAATGAAATTTGTTGAAGAGCTAAATCTAGAAGATGAAATTCACTTTTTAGGCTCTTTACCTCATGAAGAAGTGTTTAATTTGGTTGATAAAATTGATATTTATATCCAACCTAGTTTACAAGAGGGATTGCCTAGAGCATTAGTTGAAGCAATGAGTCGTGCTTGTCCTGCTATTGGCTCTAATGCAGGAGGAATTCCAGAGTTGCTAGATGAAAATATGATTTTTAAAAAGAAAAATGTAAAACAAATAGTTAGTATTTTAGAAAATATTGACAAAGAAACTTTAATTGAATTGTCTAAGCATAATTTTAATAAGGCTAAGGAGTTTGAAAAAGTTTCATTAGAAAGAAAGAGAGAAAAAATTTATAAGGAATTTTAGAAAAAGAGGTTGAAGGTAATGAAAGCATATTTAATTTGTATAATAGTTTCTACAATAATAAATATAGTAGCTAGCAAAATGCTTAAAAAGAACAAGAAGAAAACGGGAATATTTTTGTTATTTTTATCTCTATTAGTGGTTTCAGTAATTGCTGGGGCTAGAACGATATATGTTGGTACAGATGTAAGAGGATATGTAGTTAGACTTACTAATGTTTTTAAGAATTCAAAAGGAATTTTTTCTGTTTATATGAGAAATGCAGGAAGTGAACTATTATTTTCTGTATTAGTGTATATTGGTTATTATTTTAGAAGTATGAGTCAATTATTATTTTTAATTGAATTTGCTGTAGCTTTGCCAATTTTTATCTATGCATATTTAGAAAGAGATAAAGTCTCTATTCCTGTTATGATTTTTGTTTTTTTCACAACAATGTATTGTTTATCTTTAAGTATGATGAGACAAAGTATTGCCATTTCGATGTGTATTTTGGCATATTATTGGTATGATAGAAACGAAAAAAAGATGGCTTATTTAACTTTGCTGATAGCAGTACTTTTTCATACAACAGCAATAGTCTTTTTTTCAGCTTTTGTAATAAATAAGTTATTTAAACAAAATATACCATGTCTCTTATACAAATCTGCCGCTGC
>CAMWQX010000162.1 GCA_947176475.1 uncultured Bacillota bacterium | reverse complement strand
ATACTAAACTTTTGTTTAATTTGTAATCTATTATTTGATAAAAGGAAACAAAAAAATAGATTATTATCTATTTTTTATATCATAATGATATTTGGATTGAATATATCTTTTGTTGCCAATGTCCTCATCTTCGTGAATTAACTTTCCACCCATTTTTTCATAAAACAGGCGAGCATTAATATTGTACTTATTACATGAGATAAAGAAGTTATCATAGCCATTATTTTTTATTTTATCGTATCCAATATTGAAAAGTTCTCTACCTATTCCTTGATGTTGGAAGTCTTTCCTCAAGTATAGTAAACCAATTTCTTGATTATAGTCGGCATATTTTCTTATTGGAACCCCAACACTCATATAGCCAACTAACTCATGATTACTTTCAACGACATAAAGGGAAATACTCACATTATCAATGATATTTTGAAAGGTATTTGCCGATTTGGCATAATCAAAATTATCAATTATGTCATCATCATATATCCCTCGATATGTCTCATCCCATACCCTTTGTTTTAATTTAGCTAAATTATTTACATCTTCTTTGTTAGCTAGTCTAATATTATATTCCATAATTACCTCGTATATCTTTATAACTTTTTTTCATTAATAGTAACCTTTTTTTGGACTATTAATTCATTGGTATCATCACTTGGATTTTGTCCTAATACTTTTCTTTTGATGTATCTTAGAACTCTTGCTTGCCATCCCTCTTTATGAATTACACGATGACATAGGTGATTAGCAATCAAATATGATTTAGAATGACGAGATAATTCATAAAAATCGGCCATGCTTAAAATATAAATAGCTTCATTTTCAGCAATTTTTTTCTTATCCGCATTAGAATAGAATTTTTCTAAGACAACGATGGAATTAGGATAGATATAACCAACATATCCATCAAAAGTATTCTTACCTTTAATGCGAAAATATGGGTCTGTTGAATCATAGAATTTTTTCTTCTCCATATATAAATTCATTAATCGCTCTTGCTTTTCTTTTTGTTCTTCGGGACTAAGCTTACGATATTTCCTTTTGGCAATACTTTTTATTTCTTTTTCTATAGAAGCATCTTCACTTGGAAGTAATTCCCAGTTAGCAGAAAGATCAGCTAAATAGGCAACAATAAATTCTTCAATTTCTTCAGCTGACATATCACGAAAATCAGAATAGGTAAAATTAACGGCTAGAAGATCAGGATTGGCAACCATAACTCGCTTATATCTTTCATATAATGATATAGGTGTTACCTTTTTGCCTTCAACTTTTATCTTTGTTCGAGTTACTTGAGTTTCAACATTATCTCTAAAGTAATTAGTTAAATAGAATAAATATCTTTGTTTATCTTCCTTTGCTGATACTTCAATCATTTTCATAAATTCTGTAGCAAGATATAAATCTAATTTATCTTTATCTTCGGGATTAAGAGAATTTAATTCCAACGTTCCATTATCGTAAATTTCAATTATTTCTTCAGCATTTTTTAAAGCGGTAAAAACAACATTCATAATGCGCATTAAGAAGTTAGAAACATTAAAATTAGCAGCATATTCTTGCTCCCTTGAAATATTGATATCGGGATATAGTTCATTAAGATAATCTCCTGCTACTTTGAGATAAGCTAATTTCTTCTCCATCGTTTTGCTAGAATCATTCATAACTTCCGTTAGGCGATTTAACCCTTCATTTGTTTTAATTTGATTAAGATATATTTCATGTAATCTTGGAAATCTTCTTCGAAGTTCATCAGGTGTAGAAATGCTCATCACCGAATCTTGAAATTCTTTAAGTTTAGGATATGATTCAAATATATCAAAGAACTCTTGTATATTCATTGGATGAAATAGTTCACGTAATGAGGAGTATAGATTTTCTCCAGAAAATCTCAGTTCTTTGCTGTTATCTTCCGTCATTGTAAGAGTTGCATATACGGGTAAGAAAGTTTCTCCCGCATGAAACTCTAAAATATTGGATATTTGACCAACAGTTTTCTTGACAGATTCACGATATTCATCATATAGTTGACGATTTTCAAATATCCATAAAAGATTATTCAGATTGAGTATTACTGGAGTATCTATTGGTGCTCAACGATTTAAAACACTTTTTACGATTTCGTTCATAGTTGTTCTTCCCTTCGCTTTGATAGTATATCATTATATATATATATAAAGAAAATTGCTTTTTATTGTTTTAATCTATTGAAAGGTTCATAGTTTAAAGCCGCATTCATGATTGGATCATTATGACTTAAAAAGTCTTCAAAAGATTCGTCTACATAGATATCTGGAGTGAAGATATTAGGCATTAAATCTTCATCTTTAATATTGCTTTTAAATTCTTCTTTGGTATGAGCAAAAATACTTTTTTCGATATTTGGCGAAAGATAACTTTCTGATGAGGAAAAGGCATAACCATCAACATTTATCCAATTGGAATTGCCATAGCAATTAAGTGGTGTACCTATCCCTGTTCCAATGGTCACAGCTCCCAATTTGATTAAATCAATTAAGGCATATCTTCCACCAGAAAAAACCCGATAATCTGTTAGAGCAATTAGGGTTTTGTCTTGATGTTTCTCAAGAAAAGACATTAATGGTTTATTTAAGGCTGAATTTCCACCAGTATTTCCTCGAATATCAATGATAATTTTCGAAATATTAGATAAATCTTCCTTTTCAAGACACGAAATAGATGTTTCAATTTGCTCTTTAAATTGATTTTGCACAGTAAAATGGTTGTAGATTAAAACATCATCTTTAATTGAATAAGTGGCATTTTTATTCCAATAGCCATTGAATGGTGGTCTTTCATATGTTTCTTTTTGATTATAGGTTCTTTTTTCAATAGTATTATCCAAATTTTGTATTGCAAAGGTCAATGAAGATGCCTTTCTTAATGAGGGTAATCCATATAATTTTTTAGTATTGAAAAGAGATTTTTCAAATTGATGATTTTTTTGTCCATCGGTTCCATAAGTAATAACACTATCTAATTCGTCAAGAATACTTTCTATAGGAATGTCATTTAAGGAAATAACTTTATTTCCTCTTAGTTCTTCAGGCCAAGATATGTACACAGCATTCGCAAAAACGCGAAATAAAAGAGGAATAAAATTCCAATCATCATATTGAGTATGGGCATCACTTTCCCCACTCAATCTCTTAATAACATAATTCATAAGATAATTGAAAGTGTAATCATCTATTACGTCTATTCTATTTATTAAATCATTATAAATAGAATCTAGTTCTCTTTCAGATGTTTCATGCCATGGATTGACATGGACGTTTTTATAATGAGTTATAAAAGACTCATATATATTTTGATATTTTGGACTAATCATAAAAGTACCTCATTAATCGGTAAAAGAACTTGGGTGATAAGAAGTTATCCCCATTGCTTCTGCACGTCTTAAAACATCTAGTCGATCATCAACAAATGCCACATCAGATAGATTAACATTAAAGTGTTGACACCATTCAATTATAACATCGGGTTTTAACATAGTTGATGATATAAAATAGATGTTTTCTCTTTTGATATTGGGATAATGTTTTTTTAACCATGGATATTTTTGTTCTATTTCATTATTGGTGACGATGGTTCCTAGAATTAAAACTTTATCACTATCTAATTTAGATATGATATTTTGCATAGTTTTTAATGGTCTAGCATTAGCAAATAAATCATCAAATAACAAGTTTTTTAAAGTTTGACATCCAAGTTCAGGATCTCTTCCCGAATATATTGCGTCATTATATCGGTATTCAGATAATGTTCCATCAACATCAAAGAATACATATTTATCTTTTAATTTTTCTAGCATTTTTTTCACTTCTTTCTATTTAATACATCATTAATTATCTTGCGAACTTCTTTGATTCGCTTATCCATAAATTCGGGATGAGATTTAATCCACCTTCTATTTAATGGTGATGGA
>CAMWQX010000161.1 GCA_947176475.1 uncultured Bacillota bacterium | reverse complement strand
GTAATGATACATCTTTGATTCCAACAGAAATGTTATAAAACATTAAAGATATTAACATTTTAGATTTATTAGTATTAGTTAAAATGTGTTCTTCTAAAAGTGAAGCTAGAAGAATAATTGAACAAAATGGTTTATCCGTTAATAAAGAGAAGTGTAATAATCCAGATTTAATTATTCCGGGAGATAAAGAAGTTATTTTGCAAAAAGGCAAAAAAGTATTCTTAAAAGTTATATTTAAGTAAATTATGTGATAGAATAGTAGCTAATAAATGAGGTGAAGTAATGGCTAAACTTTCTAATTTATTAGTAATGATTGAACTTTTAAAAAATGGTCGCAAATATAGTTTGGATGAGTTATCAGAAAGACTTGAAGTTTCTAAAAGAACGGTTAGAGAATATAAATTGTTTTTAGAAGAAGCAGGAATTTATATTGATACTATTATGGGACCTTTTGGAGGATATGTTTTAAGACAAGAGATTAATTTACCTAAGGTTAATTTAGGTAAAAAGGATATTGATGTTTTAAAAGCTCTAGACTTAAATGAAGAAGATAAAGAAAAGATAGCTAATATTATTGATAAAATAACTGTTGATATATTAGATAGTGATAATGAGGAAAAAAATCTAGTTGTAGATGATAAAGTTTTAGATACTTATAATAAGTTAAGTAGAGCTTTAAAATATCACAAGAAGGTAAGAATTACTTATTATAATTTACAGCATGGGGAATCAGTTAGAATTATTTATCCTTTGGCATTATATAAATTTCAAAATGAATGGTGGGTATCATCTTATTGGGAAGATAAAGATGATATGCGACAATTTCATTTAGTTAGAATAAGTAATGTTCAAGTATTAGATGAGAAGTTCGATCCGAATGAAATTAATATAAAATTCTAATGTCTATTTGCTCAATTGTTAATTGGATGACAATATACTTAGAAAACAAGTGTTGATATTATTATATGTGATATAATGGGGTTAGAAGGTGAATGATTTGAAAGAAATAAATTTAAATGGTAAAGCTAGAGTTAAATTAAATGAAAAGGGACTTTTAAGAGTTAATGAGTTAATTCAAAGAGTTAGAGATACGAAAGATACGTCAGACTATTCTAAATCAATAGTAATTCGAGAGATGGGAAAAAAGGTTGATGATGAAGGATATTTAACAGATAACTTAAATTCTATAATGGGAGAATTTGATACTAGTTGTTTTGAAACTTCCGAATTTACTATGCAAGATATAGATACCCATGAATGGTTTGATTTAGATATGAGTGTTGAAGTTACAGTTAAATTAAACGGAAAAGGTGTAGTAAGAACGCTAAGGAAAGTATCGGAAATTGAAAGAGCTGATACTTTAAGTAGCGAAGATAAAAAAAGAATGGTAGATGAGATAGAATCAAATATTGATGAAGAAAATAATTTTACAACATCATTAGGATTTTTAGTTAGTAATTATAATGAAAGTTGTTTTGAAAATCAACTTGCTATGGTTAGTGATGAACCTGCTGTAACGCGTGGAGCAAAATAGAAAAATTTTAATAAATTAATAGTAAAGACCAAATACCGCCTACTTAGGTGGTATTTTTTATGTGGGAGGAAGAAAAATATGGAAGTAATTACAAGTGATTATTTGGAAAGTAGTATATATAGAATTTTATTTGAGTATATTAATTCTGATGAAAAGGTGGTGCATCAACTTATCGGGTTAATGTCAGATATATATGCTTTACCTAATAGGGAGTTTTTGATTTATCAGATAATGGCAGATAGGAGAAATCGTTTAGATGAACTTATGGAAAAGAATAAGGAAGTGATGGATTCTTTTAGATGGGATGAAATAGGACAATATAAAAGTCCTTTAATAACTAAATTGATCATGAATGATGATGTCTTGAGAATATTAAAAGAAATAAGAGATGACAAAAAACTAATAGATAGATATTTAAAAAATGTTCAAAAATTGGAAGCATTAAAAGTGGATAGAATTGTATTTGGAGATTTAAAAAAATTAATGAAAGAGTATCATCATTATTACTGTGAAATAAAAAAACGCAATGACAGAGAACTTAAGTCAGTTCGTAAATGTTATACTGATGGTATGGTAAAACAAGTATTAACCGAAGAAGAAGCAACGTGTTTTGATTGGTGTCATGTGGGATATAATTTTATTCCTTTTGATATTTATAAGGATAGAGATTTTTCTTTTGTATTAACATGTTTAAATGAAGAAAATGGGCATCAAAAGAGAACTATTGAAATTGCTAATTTTAATTTTGATGCAAGCAAGTTACCTACCGAAGAGGAAATTAGTAGTTATGAGTTGCCCAAAGAATTAATAAAAAGATAAAATAGTTTAATAGAAATTGATTAGAAATTTTAGTATAATATTCTTAGGTGATTAAAATGTATCAAGAATATATGGAGTTTGCTAAAGAGATAGCAAGTAAAGCTAAAGAAATAATGCTTAAATATTTTAAGGAAGATAATAAGAGCAGTTACAAGGGTGATAAAACAATTGTTACAATTGCCGATAAAGAGATAAATGAATATTTAATAGAAAGAGTTAAAGAAAAATACCCCGAACATTCCGTGGATGGTGAGGAAGACCAATTTGGTGAAAGTAAGTGCGTATGGGTATGTGATCCAATTGATGGAACAGCAATGTATGCAAGACATATCCCTGTGTCAGTATTTTCTTTAGCTTTAGTTATTGATGGAGAATCAGTTTTAGGTATTGTAATGGATCCTTTTACGGATTCTTTATATTCAGCAATTAAAGGTGAAGGCGCTTATTTAAATGATGAGGCAATGCATGTAAGTGATATATTACTTGATGATATGAGAAGTGTATCTAATTTAGATATGTGGCCAGAGGCAGAGTATAATGTATATGATTCTATTAAAGAATTGGGTAAGAAAACGTATTTTGTTGGTGTCGGTAGTGTAATTCGTGCTTCGATGTGTGTTGCTAGTGGAGAGTTTAATTTAGCAATATTTCCCGGAACTAAACATAAAAATTGCGATATAGCAGCAGCTAAAGTTATTATTGAAGAAGCGGGTGGAAAAGTAACAGATCTTTTTGGGAATGAACAAAGATATGATGAAAGCATAAATGGTGCCATAATGAGTAATGGCATAGTTCATCAAGAAGCGGTTGATGCTATTAAGAAATATTTAAAAAATAAAAAGGATTTATAGAAAATCCTTTTTTTGTGGAATAAAAAAAGTAATTTGAAATTTTTTCGTTAATATATATGGTAGATGGTGAAGAAAAGTATGAAATATCTAAGTGTAATGAAATTGTCGTTCCGTTAGTGCGACAATTAAGATTATATAATATAGGAATAAGATATGTAACTGATAATTTATATACATTGAAATAGTGACACGATTGGTGACACAATTAAATTGGAAGGAGTAGATAGCATAAAAAAGAAAATTGAAAATAATATAAAAGATTTTAATGAAATATTGAAGATGATTGAATCAAGCAAAGAAAAAGCGTATAGAAAGGTTAATGAAGAGTTAATTACTTTATATTGGAATGTTGGATGTTACATAAGTGAGAAGATAAGATTTAAGGAGTGGGGAACTAAGGTTGTGGATAACTTAGCCAATTATATAAAGGAAAAATATCCTACTTTGAGAGGATTTAATAGACGTGGATTATATAGAATGAGACAGTTTTATGAATTATACAAAGATGATGAAATTGTGTCACCATTGGTGACACAATTAAGTTGGACTAACAATTTACTGATTATGTCTAGAACAAAATCTAGAAAAGAACGAGAATTTTATATTAAGATGGCTATAAAAAATAATTACACTAAAGTAGAATTAGATAGACAATTATCTAGTGCTTATTATGAGAGATATATGGTGCCTAATGGAAAAACTGAAATGAATATAAATCCTACTATTGATGAAGACGATTATCCAAAT
>CAMWQX010000160.1 GCA_947176475.1 uncultured Bacillota bacterium | reverse complement strand
GATAAATATCAAATAATTATATATCAAATAAATAAAATTTAAAAATACAACTTAGGAGGTACAACATATGATAAAAGATGAATTTGCCAAAAGAGATATTGATGCTAGAAGAAGCGATTTAGATGATGTATATAACATTATCTTTAGTTACGACTGTGAACTTAACGACTACACAGAAGTTCTTTTTACAAGTGGTTTAGATAAAAGAGACATTAAACCACTAGAAAAAATCTTACATCATTTAATGCAATTAGAACACGAGATAAAAGAAAGAATTAAATTTGATATTCAAACTCGCCATAGATTCGCCGGCAGTTATGTTGCTCATCCCCATTTTAAAATGATGTGGCCGGAAGAACATCGAGAAATATATTGTGAATGGGATAATATCATAAGATATGAAAAAGAATTGTTAAAAGTTCTTGGTAGTATTGAAAAGGAATTTTACAAAATACTAACGGAATTAAAAAAGCAATACAAAAAAACTAATCTTAGAGATTTTGTTAAAAATGAGGCAAGTTTACTTCATTTAGTATCCACTAATAACCATAAATTCGCCAATATTAAAAAAGTTTCCGATGATGCCTTTCTTTTTTGCTGTCAATTTCACACTGATGGAACTCCATCAATGCGTATTAATCCTCATACCAATCGTCTTGTTTGTTATGGATGTGGTTCGTCTTATAATGTCATTGAATATATTAGGCGAGCTGAAGGACTAGATCAATATCATGCTTTAGCATTGCTCTCAGCTATCTATAAAATTGAATTTGAAAATAATCCATATAATGAGGACAGTGAATTAGTAAAAAAGTATACCAACTCATATGCCCTATCTAAATATAAAAAACGTTTAGAAACGGGATATAAAAGAGCTAAGTATAAGAATAAAAATTTTAATAATTTTTTAGCTATGCAAAATTATGAACGCGAATTTGCCTTACTTAATAGAATCAAAAAAGGCGAATATATCAAGCGTGATGGAGAAGTTCCAAACAAGAAACTTGTCTATGAAATACCTGATTTTGAATAAAGGTAAGAGATGTTTATTGTAAAACATCTCTTTTTTTGTTATGATAATCGGAAGTGTTGGTGATTTTATGACAACTTATGAACAATATCAAAAATTACTAGGTCCAATTCCTTCCTTCTTAGAAAAATATTTGACTCTAGATATTCTTTTAAGATTGCAAGATATCTCATTAGAATGTGGAATGGATTATGCAAGCCCTCATGCTTATGATATCACCTTCTTTATATCGAGATTTGATCACTCTCTAAGTGTTGCTTTAAATACTTGGCGTTTAACTCATGATAAGGCAGCCACACTTGCTGCGCTTTTTCACGATATTGCAACTCCTGTATTTTCTCATGTTATTGATTTTATGAATGGTGATGCTATAACTCAAGAAAGTACCGAAGAAAAAACTTTTGAGATATTATCTTCTAATGCTACCTTGAAAAGCTTTTTACATATGGATGGTCTTGAATTAGAAGATATAATTGATTTTAAAAAATATTCTATTGTTGATTTAGAAAGACCTAAGATGTGTGCAGATCGTCTAGATAACATCATTGCCGTTGGTCTTCATATCGTTCATACTCTCGATTATCAAGATGTCATTAATATTGTTAATTCAACTAGCAAAACGCTTAATGAAGATGGAGAAGAGGAAATATGTTTTAGTAATGAAAAGGCCGCCAGAAAGATTCAAGAATCTAATGATGCCTTTAATTCCTTAACACATTCTAAAAAGGATAATTATATGATGACTCTTTTAGCTAGTATTGTAAAAAAATGTCTAGACCTTTCCCTAGTGAACTATGATGATTTATTTAAAATAGGCGAACATGATATGATGGATATTATCGAAGAAAATCAAACTTTAGATATTGAACTTCAAGAGATGTGGACAATTTTTAAGACAATTCATGAATTTCCTCCTCATACGCCTATAGAGGTAAAAAATAAAGTAGTAAATCCTCTAATGCTTTCTAGACGTTTAAATTAAAGAAGAAACGAAAAGTTTCTTTTTTATTTGGTAATACTTTGATATAATTAACTAGTAGGTGATTATACTATGAGTGACAAGAAAAAAATAGTTATTCTAAGTTTAATAATTGGCTTTGTAGCTATTCTAATAATCTTAGTAGGTTATATTGCTTATCTAAGCTTTGTTGAAGAAAATAAAACTTCAACTGATAAACTTAGTACAACCACTAGAAGAACTGTTGATGTTAGTGAAGAGGCAACGACAAATCTTCCGAATCAGGAAGAAATGACTACAACGTCATCAACGACAATGACAACGACAACCACTTCTATAACGACAGCATTAACTACAAAAAGTACGACAAAGTCTCATACATCTACTACGACCAAAAAGAAAACGACCACAACTAAGAAATCCACAACAAAGAAGACAACAACTAAAGTAAATTCCGGTGGGGTTGTGATACCTATACCTGATGAACGTGAAGTAACATATGAATCTACAGATTACCCAGGAGCTGATGATGAAGGAGCATGGAATATCGTTGATTTGATAAATGAAGCTCGCCAAAAGAATGGTTTAAAACCCGTTGAAGTTGCCGTTGAACTTCGAAGACTTGCTGAAGAGGCTGCTGACTTTTGGTATGAATATACAGATGTGGAAATAAAGGCTTACTTATATGGACATTCGAATTATCGTCGTAAGTCCAATCATCTGTATACCAATTCCGCATTCCTTTCAATGTATCAAGCAACCATTGAAAATACGAAAGTAACTACTGATAAAAATCTAAAATATATTGGAGTAGGATTAATTTATCGCGAAAATGGAGTAGGAGGGTTACCTACACACTATTATGTTATAATATACGAATAAAGGAGAAATGTTTATGTTTGAATATATGGGAGACCGTTTAAGCAATGCTATAAAAAATATTAAAGGCATGGGACGTATTACTGAAGAAAACATCAGTGATGCTATGCGTGAGATAAGAATGGCACTATTAGAGGCCGATGTTAACTATGAAGTCGTAAAAGAATTTGTTCGCAACGTTAAAGAAAAAGCTTTAGGTTTAGAAGTTGAAAAAAGTTTAAAACCTGAGGAGTTATTTATAAAACTCGTTAAAGATGAATTAGTTACCCTTTTAGGAGGCGACTTTGTACCATTAGAGACCACTAAAAATCCAACAATTATTATGATGACTGGTTTACAAGGTAGTGGTAAGACAACGACAAGTGGAAAAATCGCTAATCTTGTTCGCAAAAAGAATAAGAAAAATCCGCTACTAGTTGCCTGTGATATCTATCGTCCAGCTGCTATCGATCAGTTAAAAGAAATAGGTGCAAGTTTAAATATTCCTGTCTATGAAGAGGGAAAAAAGAACCCTGTTGAGATTGTTGAAAATGCGCTTAACTATGCTAAAGAAAATAAACATGATTTTATTATCATCGATACGGCAGGTCGTTTGCACATTGATGAAGAACTAATGAATGAATTAGTTGCTATTGAAGATAAAGTTAAACCTCATGAAGTATTACTTGTCATTGATGCTATGATGGGACAAGATGCCATCAATGTTATCAACGGCTTTAATGACAAATTAAAATTGACAGGTGCAATTCTTACTAAGATGGATGGAAACACTAAGGGTGGTGTTGCACTTTCTGTTCGTCATCTTACTAATGTTCCAATTAAGTTTATTGGTGATTCTGAAAAATTAGATGGCTTATCGGAATTCTACCCTGAAAGAATGGCTGAAAGAATTCTTGATATGGGTGATATTTTATCTATAGCTGAAAAAGTTGAAGGTATCATCAGTGAAGAAGATGCAACAGACTTAGCTAAGAAGATGAAAAAAGGTGATTATGACCTTGAAGATTTCTTAAATAATTTAAAACAAATAAGAAAACTTGGGCCACTAGAGAATTTACTTAAGATGATTCCTGGAGCTCGTAAAATGGGATTAGGAGATATCAGTA
>CAMWQX010000159.1 GCA_947176475.1 uncultured Bacillota bacterium | reverse complement strand
CATGAACTAAGTCATCTTCTTCAATTTCATAATGGCTCATCAGGATTATATTCTTATCAGGATTTAAACAATTTATATGCTTACCTAATGAATTATATCCAAAATATTACCTATGGGGATGAGTTATTGTGTAAAATATTTCATGATAACTATTTTCATGAACGCAATGCCAATATCTATGCTTCAAGATTATGTGCTGAATTGTTTGAAGGTCGAGAGATTGAAAAATATGCTAAGATGGTTTACTTTAATGTCTTGTTTTTAAATAGTTATAAACTAAAAAACGGGATTGTTACATCACCAGTCGAACGAACTATGCAATATATGCATATAAAACATTATTCTTCATATGGTGATGTACCATTTGATATTGCCTTTGATCATGGTTTACCAATTACCCCTGAACAATATCATTACATATATGATTCTATAAATGAAAGAATGCAAAAACATGAGTCCATAAAATATGAAGAGACAATGGAACGCCTTCAAAAACTTACTTTAGAAAGTAAAGGGGTGTCTACTGACAAATAGTTTATTTACATATTTATTTTTCTTATGTTAATATTAATATAATAGAGGAGAGATAATATGAAAAAATTAGAAGGAAAAGTAGCTATTATTACTGGTGGTGCTATGGGAAATGGTTTAGGCATTGCCAAAGTATTCTTAAGTTATGGAGCAGATATTGCCATCTTTGACTATGATGATTCCTTAAAGAGTGTTATTGATGAGTTACGAGAGGATTATCCTAAAGCTAAAATAAAGGGATTCAAAGTCGATATTCGTGATAAGGAGCGCATCATAGATTGTGTTAAAGCTGTAAATAAAGAATTTAAACACATTGATATACTAGTAAACAATGCCGGTGTTGCTCGTTTAGAGAGTTTTGAAACTATGAGTGATGAAGTAAGGGACTTTCATTTTGATATCAACATCAAAGGTACATGGAATGTTACTCAAGCCGTTATACCTTACATGAAAAAGAATACATCATCAAGCATTGTTAATCTATCAAGTGTAACGGGACCAAGAGTAGCCGATCCTGGCGAAGTTGCTTATGCCACAACTAAAGCAGCTATTATGGGATTTTCTAAAGCCCTAGCTGTTGAATTAGTTGATTATAATATTCGTTCTAATGCGATTTTACCCGGTTATATCTTAACCCCAATGGTTGAAGGAATAGGCAAGGAATCTAATCCTGATGATCCTAAGTCCGTAATTGATGGTATTGCCGTTGCTATTCCTATGAAACGTCTAGGAAAAATTGAAGAATTAGGTGAACTTGCTGCTTTCTTAGCAAGCAATGAATCATCTTATATCACAGGTCATGAATTTGTTATTGATGGGGGAAGTACTTTACCAGAGACAACAAGTGTCGGAGTTTAAAAATAAAAGTCTCAAGAATGGGGCTTTTTTTATGTCCAAAATTTGCAATTTATCTTATTCCGTGGTAACATATCCCTCAATTAATAAATATTTATTGGAGTTGTGTTATGAAAAAAGTAGTTATGACGCTTTCTATACTAATATTAAGTATAGTAATTGTTCTTTTAATCAATGGATCAAAATCCGCTGTTGAAGAGTTATATCAAACTGTAACGGATATCAATTATGCCGAATCTTTAAAAGAATTAAATAATCCTGAACGGGGCTTTTATGAACCAATTGGTATTAATATGCAAGAAAATAATAATAAGGTTTTAAATCCTAAAAATAACTTAGTTCACTTGCGTGTTGGTATTGGGGCTTTCTCTGGTAAAGTTAACGGCAAATCAGATACTAAATTTACTGATGACATGTTATCCTCTTTAGATCAAACTTTAAAAAATATTAAATCTAATGGAGGTTCCGTTATTATTCGTTTTGCTTACGATAACTTTAATGGTACTAAAGATTTAGAACCATCCCTAGATATGATTCTAACGCACATTAAACAATTAAAAACTTTATTTAATAATAATAAAGATGTTATTGCTTATGTTGAACTTGGTTTCTTCGGCCCTTGGGGAGAAATGCATTCTAGTCAAATATGTAATAAAGAAAATGTGAGTCAAGCTATTACAACTATGTTAGATTCTGTTCCTAAAAATATCAAAATAGGAGTAAGAACACCAGCATATTACGCATCTTGGGCGAATGTTGCATTAGATAAATTAAATGAAAATATTACCACGGCAACTAGTGATGCTTATCGTGTTGGTCTTTATAATGATGGATATTTAGGTTCTGAAAGTGACTTGGGAACATTTAAAAATCGTGAGATAGAAACAGCATGGCTAAATAAACAAGCAACACACACCTTATATGGAGGAGAAGTAGTTGCAAACTTCGCTAGCGGTACACCTCTAAACACGATTGATTATATCTCTAAAGAGGGATTTATTACGCATACAACTTATCTTAATCTTCGTTGGAATAATAATGTTATTGATTCTTGGAAGAATACTAATTACCATGGGGATGATAAATTGTATCAAGGTCATAGTGCCTTCCTTTATATCAATAATCACTTAGGCTATCGTTTTGTTTTAAAATCTTCAAAAATAACTAAAAAAGTTGCAATAGGAAATCATTTAAAAGGTATTCTTGATATCGAAAATGTTGGTTTTGGTAATTTAGTAAATGAAAAGAAAACGACAATTATTTTAGCAAATGAAAAATCAACTTATGAAATAAACACAAATATTGATCCCCGTTTATGGAATTCTAAAAAAATTACCCAAATACCTTATGATATTCCTTTACCAGAAAATATTTCTAAAGGGGAGTATAAAGTATATTTAAGAATATCACAAAAGGGAAGTTTGTCGAATGACAATAATTATAATTGTATCGAATTTGCCAACGCTGATATTTGGAATGAAAAATTAGGTGCTAATTATATTGGAAGCATTAACATTGAAAATAAAACATCTATTATTCTCAATAAAAATACGACAAGTTCTTCTAAAACAACATCAAGAGCGACTCTAACAACCAAAGTAATCACTTTAAAACCGGCAACAACTAGTACGACTAAAAAGACGACAAAGAAAACAACAACAAGTACAACCAAAAAAACAACAACTATCAAGCCAAGCCAAACCACTACAAAGAAAACGACAACTAAAGCAACAAAACCCATTATTTCTAATGATATTTTATACGTAACACCAAGTGATGATAATCAGGAAGCAACAACCAAACCAACTACCACAACAAGACCAATTACTTCTATAACTAGTAAACCAACAATAATAACTAGTAAGATAACTACATCATCATCAACTAAGAAAAAAGCATCTACATCAACTAGTAAAAAAACAACGACTACGACAAATACAACTTCTAAAATTTCTGAAGAAAACCCAGAAGATAAAGTTATAATGCAAGAGAACAACACTTCTAGTAATATAAAAGCGATTGTCGTCTTATTACTTATAGCAATCCTTCTAATTCTTATTTTCTTCAATCACAAAAACATTTAAAGCGCATTTAATTATGTGCTTTTTTTCATTATCATGATAAAATAATAATGGTGATACAATGAAGGTCATAAGTTTAACTGAACCCTTTGCTACTTTGATTTCCACCAAGATTAAAACCATTGAAACAAGAAGTTGGAAAACAAATTATCGTGGTAAATTATACATTCATGCTAGTCTAACTAAAATACCTGCAATTTATAAGGATAATCCCCAGTTAATGTCCCTCGTAGATGAAAAAAGACTAAATTTTGGTTATATAGTATGTTCTTGCATTTTAGTAGATTGTATCGAAATGACTGATGAGTTCATTGCCCATATCAAAAATAATTTTCCCAACGAATATCTAACCGGAATCTATGAACCAGGAAGATATGCTTGGATTTTAAAAAACATAGAAGTTTTAGATGAACCTATCAAAGTTAAAGGTCACCTTGGTATTTGGAATTTAGAACAAAAAGAAAAAGGCAATATAAAAAAGGAATATAAAAGAAAGAATGATGATTACAATTAGTTAGGAG
>CAMWQX010000158.1 GCA_947176475.1 uncultured Bacillota bacterium | reverse complement strand
TAGTTAAACAAATATAACATATAAGAAAATCCTACAATCGAAAATATGGAAGTAATACTTGCTAAGTAATCCCTATATAAAGTATTGATTATTCCTGTATTATAAACGGCATCCCCTAATATATAAATAAAACTACATAATATACTAAATACTAATGAACACCACTTAATTCTTTTATCAGTTCTCTTTACAGTAACACTAACAATAATCATCACAAGAAATAATAATACACTTATTAACCTATTATAATCAAATATTAAAGTACTACCAACCGTTGCTATAACACATAAAAGCAAACTAAAAAACACACTAAAAACTTTCTTCATAAAACTCTCCATATAAACTCTTATTTCATCATGCTAGCCATAATAACTATCGTAATTATAATTAATTTTATAACCGTTCCAATCAAAGCCCCCGATAAAGCACTATTGCTTTTCAAAGGATAATTTTCGCGATTAATAAAATAATAAATATATCCCAAACTCGATATTATCACACTTATAACCATTAAGCGCATATTCTCTCCATCATAATCCCCTTTATACTTATCAACACTTTTGCTATCTGTTACACTAGCTAGTGCTACTGGAGCATGACAATACGGACAATTTCTACCAATCTTATCATAACTAGCTCCACAATTTGTACATACTGCCATTATTGCTTCCTCTCAATCTTAAATTCTTTTTTCGCGCCATCAGCCAATTTAAATTCAATCAAAGAATAATCAGTTTCCATTCTTTTATTACTTGTCTTTTTAAAACTCAAACGATATATATAAGCATTATCCAAAGAAGTACTCTTACTTACATAACTTATCTCTGTCGTAAAAGTTCCCAAATCACTTATAACTGGCACTATATCTTCATTAGAATAAGTTTCTCCATTACTCTCTATTTGCAATAATAATTCTACTCCATCATTATTATATTCGATAATATCCTTTTCTTGATAAGAATAGTTTTCCCTAACCTTAATCGTTATCTTATTCTTAACCACATATACATTAGCACTTATAATAGAACCATTATTATTAATCGATATCTTAGTTGTACCTAAGCTTTTGCCCTTTATCTTACTCTTATCTACTAATTCGGCAATATTCGCATTATCAACAGATATGTTCAAATTTTCGATATTATATCCCACTGGACTTGTAACAACACCAATATCCATCGTTTCATCTACACGCACATAATAAGCTAGCCTATCAAAACTAATACTTTCTAATTTATTAGTTCCAATATTTATAACTAAACTTTCTTCTAAATCTAGATATTTCGCTGTCAAAGTAAATGAACCTAAAGTATTTTCCGAAATAACACTAGTCTTTCCATTGACAAGATCAATTCTTGCTTTACTAGTATCACTTATACTGAATTTAACATTATGTATCTCAACACCCTTTAAATCTAATAAATCCTCCAATGGATAACTGCTATTAGGTTCCATAATCATATCTTGACGATTGAACTTAATATGACAATTCTTACACAATTTAATAGTTGTGGTCGTTGTAACCTTTGTCGTTGTCGTAACTCTTGGAGTCAAATCTTTATCTTTAAATAAACTCATAAATATTAATAATAATATTATAAAAGTTATCCCATCTACTAAAATAATCGTTTGCATTAATTTAATAGTACCATCCGAATTAAAAAAATATTTTTTCATAATCTTCACTCACTCTTAAAATAATTATACCATGGTTCCAAAATAAAAGAAGTAATATTCTTACTTCTTTATGTCAATTAATTGCTTAATAAATGTCTTAGCCGTATCGGTTAAATCCTCTTCTGCAAAACCCGTTAATGGAGCTTTTTCAAAGCCAACACATCTTTCAGGTTCACTATTTATAAGTTCTCCACTCTCTAAAGTTCCATGATAACCTAAAATAATCCAATCAATATACTCTCCAGAATACCCATCAACTTTGCCATCAAGTATTGCTCCTATAAAGCCATCAACACGAATAACAGCTTCACTTCCCGCTTCTTCTCTTAACTCTCTTGCCAAAGCTTCTCGAAAATCTCCATCATCATTATTGACCGATCCACCAATAGCTTGAACCTTTCCAACAGCATCTCTTGCTCCAGGTCCTCTCCTATGCAAAATCAAATTATTATCTTTATCAAATATAAAACATACAGCAGCTACCTTTATCTTACTAAATTCTAAATTTAAAGTAGCTAATTTTTGTACTAATTCACTCATATCTTTTACTTCATCAGTAAATAACATTATAACCACTCCTTATTCTAAGGTTATTATAACAAATATTTACTTTCTTTTAAAGATAATTATTCATTAATTAATTTTTTTAACATTCCCTTTGTATCATTTAATGTAGCATGTCCAGTCTTATTTACAAGACTCTTATATAAAGAATTATTTAATATTGTATATTGATCTAAGAATTTAGCTGCATCATCATAACATTTCTCTGGGTTATTTTTCCATATATCTTTCCATTTTCTCATTTGACGTATCATAAAGGCTTCATCAACCTCTACATTATAGGCTTCATATTCTCCTTCAAATAAAGGATAAATTCCCCTTAAGAATGCTAAATCTTCCTCATCTAAAGCCTTAATTTGTAAAACTTTATCATATATTGATAAATCCGAAAAATTTACCGCATCTAACATTATAGGCGCTACAGATTCATGTGATAATATCTTTGCTATATCTTCGATTCCTTTACATTTACGCATTTTTGCTAATAACGATTCATCAAGAGCATTAATAATTCCCAATTTACCTCTTAAATTAAGAATTCTATACATTCCTGAAAAAACCTCTAATAAAGCCAATATTGTCTCTACTTTGTACTGACGAATAGTAACTGAATAATCATCAATAGATGTCTCATCAATTTCCTTATTAGCAAAAACTAAAAAGGCATTAATCGTTTTAAAATTAAATACTTCCTGATAATCGCGACTATTTCGCCATTCATTTTCACAAGAAAGAACCCTAGCATTCATACTATTTTGAAAATTAATAAACTTTCTTAAAATTTTACCATAATTCTCCATATCACATTTTCCCCTTTGAATGGCATGTATTATAGCAAAAAATCAAAAAAAATGCAAATTAGAGAGCTCTAGAAGAATTTATCGACATTAGTTGGTACTTTATCTTGTAAAATCATATCTATAATTTTATTTTCTTTTTCTGGTGAAACTTCTTTTCCCGTTAAATTTGCTAATTCTTGAATAATCCCACTAAGAGTCTCCTTATCCTTCATATTTCCTTCATTTAACTTATTAGCTATATTGATAATCGATTCCTTATTTACTTTAGTTTTCTTTTCCACCTTAGCAAATAACTCATCATTAAGTTCCATTTTCTTCACCTCTAATTTAATATATGAAAAAAAGCCCACATAAGTGAACTTTTTCTAAATTTACATATTATCTTCAATATACCCACATACATCTAATACAGTTTTACTAAAATCCTCAAAATTAACATCAAACCATTTAACATCCATTTGATTATTAAACCATGTATATTGTCTCTTAGCATAATTCCTTGAATTCTTTTTACATTCCTCGACAACATTTACTAAAGTATCTTCATTATTAAAGAAAGGATAAAATTCTTTATAACCAATTCCTGTCATAAGAGCTTTACTTCTAATATTCTTTAACGCATATGGCTTAACTTCATCAATTAAAGGAATAAGCATTTTATCAAATCTCTCATTAATGCGCTTATATAAGGTTTCACGATCCGTTGTTAGACCAATAAATAAAACATCATCATAAATTTTGACAAATTCATTATTCTCTGGAACCCAACCATTAGATAATTTTTGTAAAATCCTTATCATTCTCTTGCGATTATTTTTATCATAAGTAAATCCACATTCATATTCTTCAATTTTGGCATTTAATTCTTCATTAGATAAATCATCATAACTATCATTACTAGAAATGTCACTTTCATCATCAAAATTATAATCATAAAATACGGACTTTATATAAT
>CAMWQX010000157.1 GCA_947176475.1 uncultured Bacillota bacterium | reverse complement strand
ATATATAGATGTCTCCAATTTTTTATTAACCTTTACTTTATGTCTTTCCTCTTTTAAAACTTGATTACTTTTGGTATCAAGGCATTTTATTGTAATTACTGTCTTCCCAGGATTTAGCCCTTCAAAAACAAAATTAATATGTGATTTTTCATCATTAAGATTTTCCTTATCATTTAAAGAATAATTTTTAACATATTTAACAATATTCTCATCTTTAATATTCACATCACATTTGTAATTATCTATTGTATCTATTATTGTAGTTATTTCTAAACTACGTTCTTCTTTATTTCCCATCAATAGGATAAATAATATTACTCCTAACACAAAAATTAAAAACGCTATGGCAAAAAAATGCTTTTTCATATTTTTTCTCACTTTCAAATTGCTTTTTGTCTTACTTTTTAAGTATATCAAAAAAAGAGCAAATCATAAATATGATCTACTCTTTAAATTGTAATTTGTAATTATTTTTGCTTTTTAATAAATCCCAACAAAAGTACATATATGGTAATTAAAATAAAAGCACACAATATTACATAAACTAATGGCATTGGTATTCCTGCATATTCAAATTCTTTATCAGTAAAAATAAATATTGCTCCTCTAATAGAAACTATTACCATAAGAATACCTCCTATTTTTAAAATTAATGATTTTTTCATGTTTATTACTTCCTCTCCCATTCAAATTGTAATTTGTTATTTACTACATTGGTTTAAGATTTTTATTAAGTCTATCTACCATCCAAGCAATTCTTTTTTTTCTTCCATCATCCGTCTTGGCATCAAAATAGGCTTTAGCATAGGTTTTCTTTACTGATGGTGGCATTGCCTGAAAATTTGTATAAGCAAGCTCATATTTTTTTAATATAGTAGATAACTCTGAAATATGTTCATCAGTTATTTCCATAGGCTTTGGAGCATCCCATTGTCCATTATTTCTAGCTTCTTCTATTTTCTTTTTACCATATTCAGTCATAAGTCCTCGTTCTTCAAGGCTCTTTGTTAATACTTTGTTTTTTTCAGACCATTTGCTTTTATCTCTACGCATAGAAAAATACTTTTTATAAGTTTTATCATCAATACTTTGCATTTGCCCATCAATCCATCCGAAGCATAGTGCTTCTTCAAGCGCTTCATTTGCTTTTATTGTTTTTGGCTCTCCAGATTTTCTAAATAAAAGCCAAACACCATCTTTTGATAAACAATTATCAAATAACCATTTTCTAAATTCTTCTCTATTAGCAAATTCGATTATATCTTTCATTGTATTTCCCCTATTCAACAAATTACTATTTATAATTCTATTTGTATTAACTATTATAGCATGAAAAAAGCAAATCTTCTATATTTTAGGATTTGCTTTATAAAATGTTATTTGGCTATTTTATTGTGAATCTATAAATGGCATAAAATATCCATATAATCCAAGAATAAACCCAAGCTTCAAACATAATACTTATGATTAAATATATAATAGCTACAATGATGGCAATTATCCAATTAATGGATTTTTTCTTTTGACAAAGAGTTGTGTTATGAGAACGATTATATAAACTAATCATATTGGCACATATACATATGCCATATAATGCTCCTTGGACAAATTCAACAGCATTGGGTTTAAATATATAATTTAGATAACCAAAGGCATTATTAAGCATTGCCAAAATTAACGCAACACATCCAATTATATTGTATTTATTATTTTTTTGATTATCTTTTATTTGTTGATTAGATTGATATTCAATTAGATTATCAATAGTTTCTTTTAGTTCAATTAATTCCTTATTAGTCATCTTTTTGCCATTGAGAAGTTCAGGTATGGTACAGTTAAGATTTTCGGATAATATTCCGAGCATAGAAATATCAGGCATCGTCTTGCCATTCTCCCATCGACTTATCGATTTAGCTGTAACACTCATTTTACTAGCCAAATCTTCTTGTGTCATATTATTTTTTCTTCGCATTTCACTTATAAATTTTCCGATACGTTCTTGATTCATAAAAATCCCTCTTTTCTGGATTAATTATAAATTAAAAAAGATAAAATATACAGGACAGAACCTGAGAGTTTGATATTTTTCATTTAAGAGTTATTTTTCGACACAATATAAAGTATAGAATTATACCGCTCACTAATCCACCAACATGAGCAGTAATAGAAATATTGGGTATTAAAATAGTAACGATTAAATTGAATATTACAGTTGGCAATAAATCATATTTATAGGTGTATTTCATGATATGACGATTTTTATATGACAATAATAAATAACAACCTAGTAAACCAAATATTGCTCCACTTGCTCCGACGCATGGTAGTGGAGAAAATAAACCAATTAAAAGAGATGAACATAATCCCGATATCATATAGATATATAAGTATTTAAGATTGCCTATTAATGATTCTAATTTTCCACCACATAATAGTAAAGCGAGCATATTAAGTAGTAAATGAGTTTGGTCGGCATGAGTGAACATGGAAGTAATAATTCTATAAAAGGCAAAGTCTTCTTTGGATATAGCAAATTTAAGAACAGATTCTTCGCCTTGGATCAAGTTTATTATAATAAATGCTAAAATATTTATGCCAACTAATACATAAGTAACATATGGTTTATATTTGTAGTATTTAGATAAATTAATGTCTTCTTCCTTTTTTATTGCTTCTTCTTTAAAATGGTCTTCTGGTGACTTAAGGAAAAGAAATATTAAGCCTACAACTATGAGTGATGCACTTATCATAGTAAGAATCATTCCTAATGTATCATTCATATTATCAAATGTATCTGTAAATATAAATAATGAAACCATATAAGCAAAACCAATAAGCGCCATACATAAGCCAATTATTCTTTTTTTCATAATTGCTCCTTTTCAACGAATAATAATTTATTTATGATATGATTATAGCATATAAAAAGCAAAACATATATATGATTTGCTTTCTAATTGTAATTTACTATTTACTTAATACTTTCTTATTCCAAGTTGTTTTATTGCATTTTGGACATTTCATTTTTCTTGTTCTATTAATATGTGCTGCAAATAATACATTCTTATATGTTGGGACATATTTATAATGACAATTTTTACATTCATAATATCCAGCAATTTGTTCTATCCTTATGGCATATAGAATACCTACAGCAAATGGGATAATACCGATACAAATGATTATAATTCTTAACCATGTTTCCATACTAACAAATGATGCAATAAGGATACAGGTCAATAGAATAGCAGTTACAATAACGCCAATAAATATTTCCATCGATAACAATTCTTTATCCCTTTGTTCTTTAAGCATAGTCATTTCAAGTAAATTTTCTTCAAGTTTCTTTTCATTATCTTCCATATCTACAACTTCACCACTAAATAGATCATTTATAGAAATATCAAGTATTTTACATAAATCAGGCATATTACTAGCATCCGGTAGACAAACTCCATTTTCCCATTTGGAAATGGCTCGATCAGTTATATTTAACTTTTCGGCTAATTCACTTTGGGTTATATTTTTTTCTCTCCTTTTAGAACTTATAAATTTGCCTATTTTAATTTGATCCATATAGTTTTTTCTCCTTTCATGATTTAAATATATCCTAAATCATAAAATTTTAACACGAACTAGAAGTTGAGTTTTATAAATTGAAAGATATTTTATATTTTTTCAATTGCTTCAAGTATTTCACTTATGTTATCGGTAATGGAAATAGATTGATCTTTTATTTCATCCGGCACCATTGCGTATTTGTCATTGAATCTTATTAATTTATAATTATCATGCATAAAGGTCATTTGTTCAAAAGGAAATCTAATAATCCCTGGAGTATTAAAACCTATACCAAATTCCAATAGTAAGACTTTTTTGTTAGAATTAACATCTAAAAAGTGGGAATAATTATCTTGCATTTGATACCAATTATCATCTTCTACAAAAGTTTCATCACATCGTAAATTGACAGACATATTTTCATGACATACAGGACATTTTGGTACGAGAGACGTTGGTATTTCTAATTC
>CAMWQX010000156.1 GCA_947176475.1 uncultured Bacillota bacterium | reverse complement strand
CCTTCATATACCATAAAAATATTTTGAACAAGTATTTAATTAAAATTTTTAAACATTTAATTAAAATCTGTCTAATTTAAGGAATGAGAAAAAGAAACGACTGTTTCTTTTAAATACCTATATGACTTAATAATATTTTGATACCTAAGCTTATTAAAACTAAACCACCTATTATCTTGGCTTGCTTTTTAAAAGTGGAACCTAGAATATTGCCGATTTTTAAACCTATTAAGGTTGTTAAAAAGGTTGTTAAAAAATTGATAATTATCGTTTTAGGTAGGAATATATGTAACAGCGAATATGTAATTCCGACCGTAAAAGCATCAAGAGTTACAGCGATAGAAATAATTATAAGAGCATAAAAATTCATATAATCTAAGTGCTCATCCTCATTGCGTTCCTTGATCATCTTAGCCCCTAAAATGGCAAGAACCAAAAAAGAGATGAAATGATCAACGGATGCTAAAACATTCCTTAGAATACTTGCCAAAGTATAGCCTATAACGGGCATCATACTTTGAAATATAGAAAAAATTAAGGCAATTAGTAAGGCATTCCTTAACTTTATTTTTGGCAAATCAATACCGATAGAAACTGATGCAGCACAAGAATCAGCTGATAGGGCTAACCCTAAAACAAGTAATTCAAAGATATTCATAAAATTCTCCTTAATTACCACATATTTGTTAAATTACCATCCTCTTTATATACATCATCTAATAAAATAAATTGTAACCAATCACTTTTAAGAAGTTCCGATTCAGTCATTGTTAAGACATGAATATCATTAGTTAGAGATTCCGCAATATAGTAGTGGTCTTCATCCATACCAATTAAAATACCAATGTGACCATACATACTTAAAAGATCCCCTACTTTAACTTTTTTCAAAGCAAGATTATCTTTTGTGATTTTTAATTTCTCTCCCAAATCATCTAAATCAGTATCACGATCAAGATTAATTCCAGCTCCGCCATCACCAACATCAAAGCCGGCATTATATAAAGCCCAAGAAACATAGCCACTACAATCTAAACCATTAGGGCTTTTTCTATTGGTAACTTTGGAATACATAGAACATCCCCACATTTTGGGACCATAGGCACTTTTAGCTAAATCAGCGTATTTATCTTTACTTAAGTAAAGTCCCTTGTGATAATATCTTCCTTCGCCATCGACAAATGATCTACCACCAGCCGTGATAAGACGACCGTTTTCATAAAAGTAATGAATACGATAAGGAAATTCTAAAGCAAGAAAACGAGCTGCAGCTACCGCACCAGCACGCGTATTTGACCCTGCTTCATTGATACGATATTCAAGTAAGGTATCAAGCATCTTGGCCTCTTCTTCGGTATATTGTTCACATTTTAAATATGCCTTTTTATTATCTATTTTAGGCAAAGTTATTAAGTCCGTTACGGTTACTGTAAGGCTTTTTTCTACCTTTTTTTTCGAAGCAGTAATGGTCGCTGTTCCAGGATTTTTTCCCGTAATCAAACCATTTTCAACAGTGGCAATAGATTCATCACTAGAAGACCATATGACATCTTCGGGAGTAAATTCGACTTGAATCTCTTCGTCCCTTGCTAAATATATATTCTCACGATTCAAAGTTATTACTACATTTTCTATTAAGTTAGGAAGTATTATTTTGCCAGATGCATCCCTTTTTGGCAAAAATATGCATACTCCTAATAAGAATACGACAAAAATAAGAACTACAATTATTTTAACCTTTTTCTTTAAACGATATTTCTTTTTTTGTTTTGGCATATTATTATTCACCTAACTAGATTATATCATAATAAAAGTCACTAATTGTGACTTTTTTCATATTTGACATCTAATGATGGTAATTTGAACTCCATATCCTTTTTGTATCCCGTAATTTTCTTTAAGGCTTGAATCTCTTTAACTAGTATGTAGTAGTTAAAGCCACTTATAGATGTTGTTACAACCGATAAAGAAAAAGCAATAATGGATAATAAAAAGAAAAGATAGAATCCTGTAAAGAATGAGAATGGTACAGTTATTCCACATCCCAAAAGAAGAAGAATATTAATAATTAAAACGGTTAATCTCTCATTACTATGAGCTTCATAATCATCAATACGTGATGCTATTTCAACTTTATTTTTGACAATGGCTTGATTAACTTTTTGCATATTAGTCTTATTATTCTTTACAAGACGATAATTACCATTACTAGCAATAATTTTAATATTTTCATCTTCAATTTTATAATCAATAACATATTTTTTAAAGTAATGATTAAATACACGATTTTTCTTTAATTCGAGTTCATTAAAGATATCTTTAATATTTCTTTTCATTTCCATTCCCCCATAAATGTCATATATAATAACATAAATTCTTATTTTGTGCAATTACCATATAATATATTCAATAATAAATAAAATATGATATAATAAAAAACAATTATGTAGGTGATTGTATGGATGATAATATTGATTATTGTATAAAAAAGACTAATATATTACTGGTAGAGGTCAAGGTTTTTAAAGAATTTTTAGGATACGGCTTGGCTGAAGAAGACTTAAGGAGAAAGGAAAAGTATCGCAAAGTAGTGTTTTATGATCATATGTTTATTGATTTGGAAAATGGTGAGGAATTAACAGAACTTTGGGATAAAGATTCCAATGTAAAGAAACCAATATATACTAATACAAGATATATTTCAGCAACCTATCTTAATCCTGATACGACCGATGAGGATTTAATACAGGCAGCTAAAGTGTATGAATTAGCCGTATTAAGAAAGAGATTGATAAAAGAAAAGAAATTAAAAATGTTTCCACAAAAAAGGCTATATTAAAACGAGGAATTATATTTCCTCGTTTATTGTTCTTAAATATTTTCCGTAGTTACTATCTTCTTTTTTAATAACTTTTACAGCTTCTCTTCTTAAGATGCTAAAAATACTTTCCGCATAATCTGTTAAGTCGTCTAAGAAAGAGGATGTTGAAATACTTATGACACCTTCTCCATGTTCGATTTTCTTAGTACCATTTACGAATGTTGCCATTCTTTTGAAGATATTAACATCTTTTTCCACTGGTGGTATTTCACGATCATAGCTTAACATTTCTTTAGATGAGAATTTAGCATTTAAACTACTTAAGCAAGCTTTATAGCTAACTTCTTTACCATTCTCACTGCAAGCATATGTGAAGGTTCTATCAGGTATATTAACCTCATATGTTGACATAACTTCAAATGGTTCATTTTGTGAGAATTCTGGAGCAATAACACCTTTTTTGCTAACAATTGTGTTAGTAACGACATTTGGTCCTAAATTTAAGCTAAATGCTAACTCGACATTTTCTAAGTCTAAATCTCCGTCTTCCTTCTTATGGATTTTGTATACATCAATGCCATGATCTTCACGTAATTTTACTTGATAATTGGAATCAAATATTGTAGATATATAAATTCCATCACGAGTACGAGTTAGCTCAATCTCTCCCGTTTGTGCTTTATCATTTTCTAAAGAATCTGCTGCTACGTCAAATTCCGTTTTTCCTAAAGTACTTTGCAAGTCTAATCTAAGGAAATAGGAAACTAGTCGACGATATGATGAATCGACTCCATTTGGAAAACTCATCTCTTTCATTATTTTACTATCTAAATCTAATTTATGTGTTTCTATTTTATTCATATTTATAATGTCTCCCTTTCGTTGTGATACTTATTATAATACTTTAAAGAGTTTTTGAATAGTATTTTTATTCTTTTTTGTCAATATATTGTAAAATTTTATCATAATTTTCAGGAATGTAAGTTTTAGTAGTTTCAATTAGTTCTTGTGGCATTCCATATAGGCTTTCAGCCATAGCTCCAACAATGGCACAGTTGGTATCTGTATCCCCTCCTAATGATAAGGTTAAACGGATGGCATCATCAAAATTATTAGTTGAAAAAATGGCATATAGACATATGGGCATAGTTTCATCACATGTTCTATTAAAAAACATATTTTGACGAAGTTCATTTAATTTAAAATCATAGTCATAAGGATAGTAAAGATTAATTAT
>CAMWQX010000155.1 GCA_947176475.1 uncultured Bacillota bacterium | reverse complement strand
ATTTGATTGGTTATGATACTTTATTTTTATTAGTTTGTCAAGATGGGATTTTATATGGATTTGCTCTTTATCATAAAAAAACATCGTTATGCTGCACGATGTTTTATCTCGGTATTTAATTCAGGGAATAAATTTAATTTAGAATCAATTATATCTTCCCATTTATTACATATTTCTTCTAATAGATCAGGGTCCATTCTCGAAATATCTCCTAGTTCAAATATTTTTGTTGCTTCTTCTACTACAGTTTTAGTACTTTCTAATTCTTCATTAGAAATTTCCGCACTGTTCTCTTGATTGGATAAACATTTTCTAAGTTGTTCGATTTTATCTTGTATAGTCATATCTCTTATCTCCTTAAAGTAATTTTATCATTTTAAAGACTTTTTTACAATAAAAAAGGGTTAAATTTTTACTAAAATCTAACCTCATTCATATTTGTTGGATCATTATATAAGTCTTCAAATTTACTCTTGCGACTTGTAAACATTATTATGCCTAATCCGACGACAAACATAATAACGGATACGATTTGAGCTACTTTGAATCCTCCGAGCATTAGGGCATCTGTTCTACTCATTTCGATAAAGAATCTTAGAGCACCATAGATAACAAGGTATGATGCTGTAAGAGTACCAACTTTAATATATTTTCCGCGCCTTACAAATAGTAGAACAACGAATGCGATAAAGCAAACAACAGATTCATAAAGGAATGTTGGAGTATAAACGACACCATCAATGGTCATTCCTTCGATTATAAAATCGGGAATTGCAATACTTTTTAGTAAGGCGACAGTTGTGGCTGCTCCGTGTGCTTCTTGATTAAAGAAATTGCCCCATCGACCTATTGCTTGAGCTAGTAATAATGGTACAACAATAAAATCTAATATGCGCATCGTTCGGACATTATATTTTTTACAATATAGGATAACCGTTATAAGACCAAAGATTAATCCCCCATGAATGGCAAGACCACCATTCCATACTTTAAATATCTCTAGATAATCACCGCTAAACATATCCCAGTTGAATGTTACATAATAAAGTCTTGCACCGATGACGCCAAAGATTAAAGCCCAAAATAACATATTAAAGATAAATTCTTTTTTTACACCAAAACGTTCAGCTTCTTTTTCGGAGAAAACTAATACTAGGAAACATGCTAGTAGTATTAAAGCAGAATACCAACGTACTTCAAAGTTTCCAACGGTTATAAACACTGGATTCATTCAAATCACTCCTCTATTATTAATTATAAAATATTAAAACTCTATTTGCAATTATAACCAAGAAAAAATGTTAATAACTTATTTGTTATTAACATTTAGTTTTTTCTTTAAGAATTCCCCAGTATATGATTCTTTAACTTTAGCTATTTGTTCAGGGGTTCCAGTGGCTACAATAGTACCTCCACCATCTCCACCATCAGGACCTAAGTCAATTATGTAATCGGCTACTTTAATGACATCTAAGTTATGTTCAATAACGATAACGGTATCGCCATTATCGACGATTCTTTGTAAGATAACTAATAACTTTTTAATATCATCAGAGTGAAGTCCCGTCGTTGGTTCATCTAAAATAAATACAGATTTACCAGTTGGCTTTTTCTGTAATTCCTTGGCAAGTTTAACACGACCAGCTTCTCCTCCGGATAAGGTTGGTGCTGATTGACCCAATTTAGCATAAGATAATCCAACATCCATAAGAACTTGTAATTTGCTCTTTACTTTAGGGACACTTGAGAAGAATTCGATAGCTTCTTCAACACGCATATCTAAGACTTCAGCTATATTCTTGCCCTTAAATTTGACATCTAGAGTTTCGGAGTTGAAGCGCGTACCATGGCAGACATCACATGGAACATAGACATCTGGAAGAAAGTGCATTTCAATCTTTTTAACACCATCTCCCCAACAGGCTTCACATCTTCCGCCTTTAACGTTAAATGAGAATCTTCCTTTATCATAGCCACGAATCTTGGATTCCTTCATTTCCGCGAATACGCTTCTTATATCATCAAATACACCAGTATAAGTAGCAGGATTACTTCTTGGCGTTCTACCGATTGGATCTTGAGTTATTTGAACAACCTTATCAACTTTTTCTAAACCTAAGATGGACTTATGAGCACCAATATTTACTTTAGAGTTATAGACACTTTTTTGTAGAGCCTTGCATAGTATTTCATTAACTAAAGATGACTTACCTGATCCAGATACACCTGTTACACAAGTAAATGTACCTAGTGGGAATTTAACATTAATATTCTTTAAGTTATTTTCTTTAGCTCCTTTAATAGTGATAAATTCACCATTGCCTTTACGGCGTTTTTTAGGTACTTCGATTACTTCTTTACCGGAAAGATATCTTCCAGTTATGGAAGTATCACATTTGGCTACTTCTTCGGGTGTTCCGGCAGCTACGACATAACCCCCATTAGATCCAGCAACAGGACCAATATCAATTAGATAATCGGCTTCCATCATAGTATCTTCATCATGTTCAACGACGATAAGGGTGTTTCCTAAATCACGCATCTTCTTTAAGCTAGCAATAAGACGATCATTATCTTTTTGATGAAGACCAATACTTGGTTCATCAAGGACATAAAGAACTCCACTTAATTGCGATCCAATTTGAGTAGCAAGTCTGATACGTTGTGCTTCTCCGCCAGATAATGTACTAGATGGTCTTGATAGAGTTAAATAATTAAGACCAACATTATCTAAGAAGTTAAGACGAGACTTAATCTCTTTAATAATTAAGTTACTTATTTCAACTTGTGTTTTATTTAATTTTAGATTGTCAAAGAAGACGATTAAGTCTTTTATGGACATATTAGTTACTTCAAAGATATTCTTTTTACCAACTTTGACTGTTAATATTTTCTCTTGAAGACGAGAACCCTTACACATTGGACAGGTATTTTCTTCCATATAGCCATCAATCCAGTCGCGAATCCATCCACTGTTGGTTTCAATGTAACGTCTTTCGAGATTGACTATAACACCTTCATAAGATTCTGTTGTATATCTTTTATTACCATTTTTTGACGTGTATTCAAAATTGAATTCTTGATTTGTACCATAAAGAATAATATCTAATTTATCTTTGGGTAAATCTTTAATAGGAATGCTTAAATCAATGCCAAGTTCCTTAGCAATAGTAAATAATCTCTTTGTTTCAATATTATCATCGATGGTCATAGTTTTAATGGCGCCATCAAGAATCGAGATATTTTTATCGGGAATCAATAAATCCATGGAAATATGTTTAGTTATACCTAAACCCTTACACATTGGACAAGCTCCATATGGGGCATTAAACGAGAAGATTCTTGGCTCTAATTCTGGTAGAGAAAAATCACAGTCAGGACAAGCATACTTTTCACTCATTAAGATTTCTTTATCACCTAAGACATTGATGACAACTTTACCATCAGCAAGTTTAGTTGATGTTTCAATAGCTTCAAATATTCTACTGCGTTCATCAGGAGAAACAACTATACGGTCAACAACAACATCAATGTTATCCTTTTTGTTCTTCTCTAAGATTATTTCACCAGATAAATCTTGCGTTGTTCCATTTACTCTTACACGAGTGAATCCATCTTTTCTTAGTTTATCAAATAAGTCTTTATGTGTTCCCTTTTCCCCATGAACAACAGGTGATAAAATCTCGATTTTAGTTTTTTCTTCTAAAGTTAAAACACGATTAGTCATCTCTTCAACACTTTGAGAAGTTATTGGAACATTGTGATTAGGACAGTAAGGTACGCCAATACGAGCAAATAGCAATCTTAAATAATCATATATTTCAGTTACAGTTCCTACCGTACTACGAGGATTATTATTAGTAGTTTTTTGATCGATAGAAATACTTGGACTTAAACCTTCAATGGAATCTACATTAGGTTTTTCAGATCCTCCTAAAAATTGACGAGCATAAGCCGATAAACTCTCAACATATCTTCTTTGGCCTTCAGCATAAATAGTATCAAATGCCAAACTACTCTTACCTGCTGACTCTTATACACATCAGACGCTGCCGACGACTAGTCGAGTGTAGATCTCGG
>CAMWQX010000154.1 GCA_947176475.1 uncultured Bacillota bacterium | reverse complement strand
GTGTATATCTTGTCTTTAATTCTGTTGCGATAACTTTCTGTGCTTCTTCAATTCTTCTGTTAGAATATTGTAATTTGTTATATAATGTTATATATAGCATGGTAAGTAAAGATGCTATTATAATTATTGTTAATATAACTATTATGATTATTTTCATAGTATCACCTTATGATAATTATATCATGAAGTTATACCAAAGGAAAGAGAGTGTTTATGAATATTAAGACGATTGTTGTTGGACCTTTAGAAACAAATTGCTATATCGTGGAGAGAGGAGATTATTGCTTAATTATTGATCCTGGTGCCGATGATGCTAAAATAATGGAAAATATTACACATAAAGTAGCAGGTATTATAACTACCCATAGTCATGATGATCATGTAGGTGCTCTGACGCCATTAATTATGAAATATGGTGCTAGGCTTTATAATATGAACAATATGCCAGAAGGTAATTTTACCATTGAAAATTTTAATTTTAAAGTTATTTATACACCAGGACATATGAATGATGAGATAACTCTTTATTTTGAAGAAGAGAAAATAATGTTTGTTGGAGATTTCATTTTTAAAGGTTCCATAGGTAGAATGGATTTACCGGGAGGAAGTACTTTTGATATGCGTTTAAGTATTAAGAAAATATTGGAATATCCAAAAGATATAACATTATATCCTGGACATTATGGTATAACGACTTTAGAAAGTGAAGTACCGACTTTAGGTTATTATCTTAATACAATTTAGTGTAATTAATTTTTTCTTCAAATTCAACCCAGTTGACGTAGATTAAGGGAATTAAATACCAATCTCCCTTAGATGGGCTAGACATGATTAAGTGATCTTTTCCAGCTTCTTCAATAATGCCATCATAGATGCGATCACGCCAGTCATTACTGTCAGGGAAGGCACAGAATACTTTAGCTGCCTTTCCTTTATTTAGTCTTAAAATGTTTTCAATATAACTTTGTTCCATTGGCATAGTAGTATTTACCTCATTTTCATTTGGATAATTACTCATGTTTGTTGGAAATGTTGGATTTGGATAATATGATCCGTTCAAAATTTATCACCTCTAATGCATATTATGAATTAGGTATCGCAAATATGAAAAATATATGTTAATATAGATTGCATCAGGAGATTGGTTGTTATGGAAATGAATTTTAAAAAAATAAGTGATGAAGCTTTTAAGGATGTTGCTCCTTATGTTGATGCAATGATGCCATATATAAAGTATATAGGAGATTTTTATACGGCTGATTTAGATGGACATCACTTTGTCTTATCAGAAGAGGGTAATAAAATAACGATAGTCGATAATTATAGAGGAGAATTGAATACCTATCATTTAGAATTTGATGAAAAGGGAAGAGTTTGTAAATATATTGATGAGTTATCGGAATATGAATTATCTTTAGATCAAGATAACAATGTTCGTGGTATTAGAAGTACAGATAAGTTAACTAAAGTTATTGATCAACTTGTCTATTTCCCAGCAATTGAAAATGATCCAACCATTAATATCGATTTTTATCAATATTTTCCCGATGAGGTGGCATCAGCAATATTTAATTATGATGTGACGAGAAGAGATAATTCGATTGAGGCAGCTTTGGCTTATATGGAATATAATTATCCAAATAAAATTGTGTTGAGTCAATTGGTCTACTTTATGAAAATATTTTCTCGTGCGAGAGAACAGATATTTTATGAAGATTTAAAAAGAGATATGTATGCTAGAGCAGCTTTTAAATTAGGTGATACTTTATTACCGGAATTTAATAAGAGATATTCTAAGGATAAAATAATGGATACTTTAGAAGATATGGGATATAAAGTAAAGGTTCCAACTAAAATGGGAGATTTACTTTGCGGAAGAGATCAAGATTTAAAGATGTTACAATTAGTATCAAGTGAATATAAAAAACAAATGGAGGACAAAAGAATGCAATAATTGTCCTTTTTTTTATGAAAAAAATGATTTACATAGGCAATAATATGGTATAATTATCTATAGGAGGTTAGAAAGAAATGAAGAAGTTTTTTGAAAAACACGATTTATTTAAACTAGTTGGAATTTGTTTATTAGTCATTGTTGCTCTTACTTGGTTCTTAAAACAAGCAGACTTTACTGGTGGTCAATTTACAGTAGATACAGCATTAAATCGTATTGGTTTATTTGATGTAGTTACTTATGGATGTACTGTTATTGATTTCTATTTTGTCAATTTAGTATTTGTCTTTGCTGTTGCAGGATTTTATAAATTCTTAGGATCTTTAAGTGCATACAGAGAATTAACAAACAAAATTGCATCAGCATTTAAAGGAAAGGAAAAAATCTTTGTAGCTATTTCAATTTTAGTATTTGCTTGTTTAGCTGGATTATTAAATGAGTATTTTGTACTTATTGCATTAGTACCATTTGTGATATCTATCTTAAGCAATATGAAAGTTGATAAAATTACAGGTGTTGTAGCAACATTTGGCGGTATTATGATTGGTCTACTTGGTTCTACTTATTCAAATGTATCAGCAGTATTTGTTAATACAGAAATTAATAGTCGTCAAGGTTTAGGACTTGCTTATGCCAATGAATTGATGGCAACAGTTATTATTTTTGCAATAGCTTATATTTTACTTACATATTTGACTTTTGCAAGAATGAATAGTTTAGCTAAGAAGAAAGATGTAGCATATTTAGAAGATCCTTTTGCAACTGTGGTAGAAGAAAAAACTAAGAAGGGTAAGAAAAATAGCGTAAATATTGTACCGCTTGTTGTTATCTTAGTTGTTTTACTTCTTAACTTAGTATTAGGATTCATATCTTGGATACCAGCATTCAATATTGAAACTTTCAGTAATATGTATAAGACGGTAACTGAAGCAACATTATTTGGTGGAGATATTCAATATGTAAATATTATCTTAGGTAATGTGTTAAAAGCATTTGGTGAATGGGATTTAATAACTTTCATTGCTCTAATGTTAATGGCAGCTTTAGTAATAAAGATTGTTTACCATGTACCATTTGATAAATTAATTGAAGAATTTGGTGAAGGATGTAAGAAGATTACTGGTACAATAGTAATATTAATTATGTTATATTCAGTATTACTATTTGCTATAAACTTCATGACATTCACACACATTGTAAAAATTATAACTAATGCTGGTAATAATATATTTACAATATTTACAAGTGGATTAGTTACAAGTGTATTTGCCAATGATTTCTTATATGCAGCTAATACATTAGCAACATTTGTTACAGGCTTTAAAGAACCTGCGATTGCGGGATTTGCCCTTCAATCAGCTGCTGGATTAGTTACATTTATTGCTCCAACTAGTGTAGCTCTAATGTTAGGTTTATCTATGTTGGATGTTAAATATAAAGATTGGTTTAAATATATCTGGAAATTTGCTTTAGCTATGTTAGTAGTTATATTAATCGTTTTAGCAATTCTAGTATATGTATAGTAAAACTTGCTTCGGCAAGTTTTTTATTTGACAAAAATAGTAAAAATTGTTAGAATATCAGCCATATTGAAGGGGAATTGTGAACAATGAAAACAATAGACAAAGAGATGTCTTTATTTGGCGATTTATATTATAATGCCACAAGAGAAGAAATAGCTTCATATGCTAAAAATATGAGTAAGTATCCGATGAATGCTTTAACTTCTTATTTGAAAGTCGTTATGCAAGATGTACTTGCGCATTTAGCCGGTTCAACATCTTTTATGGATGCTTGTATGGTTAGAGATAAGATCCATTTTGAAAGTAAGATTAATAATAAGATTGGTAAGAGAAAATTAACAGAATTATTAAGCTTATTAGAAGAATTAGATAAATTAGGTATTCATATGGATGAAGCCTTATTTCCAAAGAATGATAATGATTTGTTTTTAGAACAAGTTATCAAAGAGAGAAGAAGAGGAATACTACAAGATTATCTAACGATAAGTAATTTAAATGATTTCTTTGAAATGGTTATGATGGTAACATCTATTATGCCAATGGCAAAGAAAATGGAAGAATTTGATGCCTTTATTCCTGATCCAAAGGATTTTGATTTTAAGAGTACATATTAT
>CAMWQX010000153.1 GCA_947176475.1 uncultured Bacillota bacterium | reverse complement strand
GTAAAATATGAGAATTCTATTTGCAAATTTAAAAAAAGTGTTGAAATATGTAGAACTCTCTTTTATAATTAGAGTATACTAAAGGAGGAATTAGGATGAAAAAGAAAAAATCAGTAAAGACAGGAATTATAGTGGCTATATTATTATTGGCAGTAGGTTTTGCAGCCGTTACTACACAATTAATTATTAATGGTATTGCTACAATAAGACCAGATAATGCTAATTTTAGAAAGTATGTTGTATTCTCAAATGATGATGAACATAAACCATTCTTAACAACTACTGGGCAATCAGATACTACTCTTGAAGGTGATGATATCGGAGAAGTTTCAGTAATCGATGATGGAAAAACAATTAGTTTCACTACGCCAATCTTTAATCAAATTGGTGAAGAAGTAACATTACATTATCATATAACTAATAGAAGTCAATACAATGCTAGATTAGCTACTGTTGCTTGTGTTATTGTTAATGAAGATGGTTCAGAATTATCTGATAGCGAAAATAAATATTTAGAAGTTATCGCTGATAATAAATTAAATGGTTCAGTATTACGTAATAATGCAATAACTGATGAAGATACTGTTAGAATCAGAATGATCAGATCTTATGTTGGTACACCTTCGTATGCTGGAGCTGATCAAGTAACTAGTGCAAAAGATGAAGTGTCAGCTGATATTCTTGATAAAGAAGTTAAAAAATACCAAGTTAAATGCGAAATGTCTGCAGCTGGTGAAGAAATTAACGAAAATGAATATGTAAGACCTTCAAACAACTAATAGGGTTGGTAGATTTTAATAGAAAATAGTTAAAGAGTGGTGAATTAAATGATTAAATTCTTAATCCAAATGTTGTTGGAAATAGTTTTATTCGGTTTATTATTCTTTAACGTTTTTGTATTAAAATCGCTAGATTTAACTATCCCACTTGTGATAGTTGGAGCCTTTTTAATACTCCTATTAACCATTATAAGGTATCGTAAACCGATGTCGAGAAGAACAAGCGATATTGTCTTCGTAGTATTAGGTATGGGTTCCGTAATGCTCGGAATTATATACTTGGTAGGGTTCTATGAAGGATTTAACATTAGTTATAGTGTTATCTATAAGAACTACATTGAGGCAAGTACTTGGATCATGACATTTGCGATCGTCTTTATAACAGAGATTATAAGATATCTGCTAGCATCTGTTGATGATGGTGGAAAAATGAAATATAAACTCTTGAATATATTGATGTTGGCAAATTTTGTCTTGATAGATATCTCTATAGCAACAAGAACTTATGACTTATCAAGCTTCAGTCAATTTTATGAATTCTTTGGTTTGATGGTTGTTCAAAGTGTTGCAAAGAATATCTTACTTAACTACTTGAGTAAGAAGTATGGCTATGTTCCATGTCTATTCTATAGACTATTAATGGATTTATATATTTACTTTTTGCCGATTACACCAAAGTTAAACGTTTTCATAGAGGCAGTATTGTTCTTGATATTCCCTTATCTAGTGTATATCGTAGTTAAGGATTTGACGGAAAAGAAGAAAAAGGAACCAGCAAGAAAAAATAAGGTTGCTGAGCGAATATCTTCTATAGTACTTACCGCAATATTCGCAGTACTTGTTGTCTTAGTATCAAGAGAGTTTGAATATGCAATGGTTGCTATTGGTAGTGAATCAATGCATGGTCAAATTAATAAAGGTGATGCTGTTATCTATAAGAGGTATAGTAGAGCTGATAAATTAGAGGCTGGCGACGTAATAGTGTTTAGGAAAAGTAATATGATGATTGTTCATAGAATTGTTGAGGTATATCCGTTAGATGATGATGAATATGCATATCAAACAAAAGGAGATGCAAACTCATCTGTTGATAACTGGATAGTTACTCAAAATGATATAATTGGAACAGTCAAGCAAAGAGTATTATGGATTGCGTGGCCATCTGTATTACTAAATGAATTATTTTAGAAGATTAGTGTGGTGAAGATTATGGATAAAGACAAAATTGAATTACCTTTATTAAAAGGAAGCGACAGAGAGAAGGCTATTCCTCTAGCAGTCGTATTTGGAATTATAGGAATGTTAGTAATCGTTCTTATTGGATGTTTATCATTAACTATTAAGGGTGAATATACTTTAACTTATAATGATAAGAGTAAATTGGATTATAATGTTTATTTGAAAGAAAACACATATTTCAAAACTCCTTATTTACCAAAAGATCAACAGTATATTTCATCATTGATTGATTATATTGATGCAGACTTTAATTACTCGTTCCAAAGTGCGGAAAATATTGGTATCGAATATTCATACTATATTAAAGCAACTGTAAGAGTTGATAATGCTGATGGTAAGAATATATTCTCAGAAGATGAAACAATTCTAGATAAGAAAAAGGTTTCTAATCTAAGAGATGATTCTTTCTCAATAACAGAGAATGTAAAACTTAATTATGATAAATATAATAAGTTAGCAACTAGTTTTGTAGATCAATATAATATCTCAGCAAACTCAAGTTTAGTAGTTAGTCTATATGTTGATGTAGTTGGTAAACATGCCGATTTCGATAAGACAATTAGCGATAAAGCTGTTATTACATTAAAGATTCCGTTAACTACAAGACAGACAGATATTACAATGGATTATAAGACAACAAACTCAAATGATGCGGTACTACAATATAAATCAACAATGATTACTAGTCCAGTATTATTTACATTCGCTGTTATCTTAGCAATCCTAGATGTTGCTGCAATTATTGGTGTAATAGTTTATGTTGTTGTTAACCGTGATAATCAAACACTTTATAATAAGAAACTTAATAAGATCTTAAAAGACTATGATAAATATATAAGTGAAACAGTTATTACTGAAAGAGTAGAAGATATGATGCGTACTCGTAGTTTAAGAATTGAAGTTATTAAGAGTTTTGATGATTTAATAGATGTTCGTGATAATCTAGAAAAACCAATTCTATATCATGAAGAGCGTCCAGGTGAAGAAGCAGTATTCTATATCTTAGCAGAAAAGGTTGGATATATCTATGTAATGCGTGCTAGCGAGATGCGTAAAGGAAAGAAAAAGAATGATTAGTTAGTTTATAACTAATCTTTTTTTATGCTATAATTGATAATAGGTGAAGCGTATGTTTGATTTTAAAGATATAAATAAATTATTACATTATAAATGGTCTTTTTTCTTTACTAATTGTGAACCTAAGGGGAATAAGGTAAAGATGTTGGATTTAGAATATAAGAAGATATTTAATAGTGGTATTTGTCGTTTAGCAGGAGAAATTGTAAAACTAATTGGCGCATTATTGTTGATATCAGCTGTGTTAGAAATAGGTGATGGAACAATTAAATTAGTTGGTGTTTCAACTAGTCTTAATTTTTTTACTTTTGTTCATTTATTAATTGTGATGGCAATATTTGCTTATGTGGTGCTAAATAAGGATAAGGAACAAAATACGTACTTTTATATAGGTTTAATGGCTCTAATATTTATTGATACAATAGGATCTTTGGTTAGTTTATTTGGCTTTGTTTCATCATTATTTATTAATCCTTTATCAGGACTTTTAGGAATTATTGCTATTTTATTGATTCTTATTGGTAATATTGGGTTGATTTCAGGGTTAATTGATTTTTGTGAGCGAGCTAAAATGGAATATGATAAAACGCATACGATTAAGAGTATGGATTCAGAGATAGTAATGAAACCAATAGATGTCAATGATGTTAGTGATCATACGATAAAGAAGTGTGCGTATTGTGGAAATGATGTTAGTACAACAGCGAATTTTTGCAAGCATTGTGGTAGTAAATTATAAGCTGTTTAGTTTGGTGTTTTTATATTAATTTAAATATGCTATAATTAATTTATAATAGAAGGTGAATTTATGAATGAAAAGGGTTTGATTGAACAAGTATTAAGAATTATTAATGCAAATTATAGTAATATCTATGTTATTGATATTCCAAGTGATAAAGTGTATTCTTTTAATTTTACGATTGCTAATTCTTTAGTGATTAAAGATACATTATCTTATACGGATTTTATTGATGTAGCAACGAAGTTTGTCCATAAAGATGAATTAT
>CAMWQX010000152.1 GCA_947176475.1 uncultured Bacillota bacterium | reverse complement strand
ACATATCTCTTTCTAATTATCTGAATAATAAAAGTGTTAAATACTATCTTGAACAAAGAGAACACAATGATTCTCTTATAAGCTTAATTAATCAAACAATTTTAGGTTTAAAAGATGTAAAAACGATGAATTTTTCCAATGACTTAAACAAAAAATATAATGTGTTTTATAAAAAGTGGGGGAATGCTTACTTTAATAAAAGACGCTTTTATATTTATCGTGTAACATTCTTAAAAATATTATTAAGTGTTATTAAAAGCGCCATTTACATTTATTGTATTATCTCCATTATAAATGAAAGTATGACCATTGGTACGCTTTTACTTATTATTTCCTATTACACTTCCTTTTTTGCATCATCTAGTAGCATCATGTCCTGTCTAGCAAGTATGAAAGAGGAAAACATATCCCTTATGCGTATCAAGGAAATATTAGATTATGGAGAAGAAATCCAATATGAAGATAAAATTATTGAAAATATTGAAGGGCAAATTGAGTTTAGAAATGTTTCCTTCTCTTATAATGAAAAGAAAATCTTAAAAAATATCAATTTTACTATAAAAAACAACAAAATTACTGCTATAATTGGCGAAAATGGTTCTGGTAAAACAACTATTTTAAATCTCATTTTAAGACTTTATTTTCCTAGTAAAGGAAGTATATTTTTAGATAACCAAAATATTTTAAATATTAAACTTGATTCTTATCTTAATAATATATCAGTTCTTAATCAAGATACTTATCTTTTTAATTTGAGCATTCGCGAAAATTTTAATCTAATAAATAAAGATAAGAAGATCCAAGAACGTATATGTAAACTTGTTGGTATAGATAAATTTATTAAAAGTTTGCCTAAAGGATATAATACTATCATCAGTGAAAATTCCACTAATATTAGTGGAGGCCAAAAAAGATTATTATCTCTAGCTAGAACTCTCATGAAAGATTCAAAAATTCTTCTTTTTGATGAAATAACTTCTAGTTTAGATATGGATATAACTAAACAAGTAATAAATGTCCTAAATAAGCTCAAAGAAAACCATACGATTATTATCGTTACCCATAAAAAAGAATTAATGGAAATTGCCGATGAAATAATTGAATTATCTAAATAAAGTATTTTCCTCTTCATCATAATGTGATATAATCTTTAACTAACTGAAGGGGATATTATGGATTATTTTTATACTGTTGATTTAACTGAAGACATTTTTGAAGAATACGATGAATTAGAAATTCAAGAAAAAGATTTAAATATTCTTTGCTTAGAAGATAGTTGTCGTTTATCTTTAAATCCTAAAAAAAGCTTAGCTAATATTTTAAGTTCCGAATCTAACTACGATTTTATCAAAAAAGAAGTAAAAGATATGTTAGAACAAAGTGATGATGATAATGATACTTATATATCTAACTTGCAAGAACTTTTTAGAAAAATGACTAATTCTTCTAAAGAAGAATTCTATGAGCCTTTTAAAAAAATATATATTTACGGAGATAACGATTCTATAATTGATTACATCAAAAGTAATCCTCAAATTAGAAACTTTGAAATCGTTAAAATGTCTCCTTTTTCCTTAAGCGATGCAGGACTTAGTGAAGCTAAAAAAGATTTCGAAACGATAAAATCTGCTACGGGTTGTCCAATATCTGTTGTAATTGCGGGAAATGAGGAACCCCTCAATTTAGAAAATTTTCAAAAAGTATTGGACATTATTGATAATATCGTCATTGAAATCAAAAAATTACACTTAAGTCCTCTCGAAACAGTTTTATATGTTTATGATTTAGTTCGCGAAAGAAAATACCAAGAAGAAAGTTCTAATGAATATCATACCAAATCTCGCGATTTAGCATCCGTCCTATTAGGAGACAAAATTGTCTGTGCTGGTTTTGTTAATCTTTTTAATACTATCTTAGAAAAATTAGATATCAAATGTATACCTTTTAGACTACTTAGCACGATTAAAGGAGAAGACCATCATGTTCAGAGTTTAGTACTAATTGATGATCCGAAATATGCGGTTAATGGCTTATATTTATTTGACCCAACAGGGGAGTGCAAGGAAAATGATAATTCTTATCTTTCAAGTTATTATAACTTCGCTAAAACATCAAGAGAGATGAATATTCTTTATGAAAATTCAGATTTAGAACCATATTATCCTTTCCTAGATAAAGAAAAAATTAATTATTTAGATAGCATATTACCGGACAAGATATCAACTTTTGAAATGGGTAAATATCATCTCATCAAGGGAATGAATCCTCTTCTTCGCCTCCTAGGTGAACCAACTATGAGCCTAACTGACGCGTATTCTAAGAAAGATTTTATCGATTCCTACAACAAAATATACAATCTTTGTAATAAACTTTTGCCAATAGAAACCTTTATTAAAGCCTTTATGCATGTTCGTTCATTAGAATACTATCATAGTCCTAATATCTTTCCTTTTGATCTTGCAACCATTGAAGAAGCGACATACTCTAATTCTTATTATAAAATACCTATAAGCATTGAAGAACAACGATTACTAAAAGTATTAGGAGTTAAAATATCGCAAGTTAAAAAAAGTAAAGTAGTTGAAATTGTTAATAACAATATTGATGAAAAACGCATATTAGAAATAAAATTAGCCCGTCAATTGCGAAATAAATTAAATAACTGTTAATTATATGATAAAATAATATTATTAAAGAAGGTAGTATTATGAATGTAATTATAATCGGCAATATCATTGGACTTTTAGGCTCATCCTTTATGGTTATAGGTGGTTATTTAAAAAATAAAAATCATGCCATCACTGCCCAAACTATGCAACTTCTTTTCTTATCTATAAGTAATTTAATCTTAGGAAGCTTATCTGGTTTTATAAATAATCTAATAAATTGTGTTCGCAATGTCTTTAGTGTCAAAAACAAATTGACAATACCTATCAAATTGATTATCATCATTCTTTCTATTATCTTAACTATTAAATATAATAATCTAGGAGTAATAGGATATTTACCTCTAATAAATAATATTATATTCATTATTTTTATGAATACCAAAAGTGATCTTAATTTTAAATTCTTAACCATTTTTTACATGTCTTTATGGCTAATTCATAATATCTATATAAAAGCCTTTACGACATCAATATTCAACATCATAACTATTATAACTTGCTTGATTGCTATTTATAAAATTCTATCAATAAAAGATGATAAAAATAAAATAATTGTCGTTAATAAGCCTGAAAATTTTACATCTCGTGATGTTGTCAATAAAATAGGGCACATTTTAAATACCAAAAAAATAGGTCATACAGGAACTCTTGATCCAATAGCAACTGGTGTCTTAATTGTTACCGTAGGTAAATATACTAAATTAAATGATTGTATTATGAGCACCTTTAAAGAATATATTGCTGAATTTAAATTGGGAATGCTTACCGATACTTTAGACATCACTGGAAAAGTCTTAAAAGAAAATAAAAAGAAAATAAGTAAGAAAAAATTAGAAGAAGCCATAAACCACTTTAATAAATCTTATGAACAAGAAGTACCTATCTATTCATCAGTTAAAGTTAATGGTCGTAAATTATATGAATATGCTAGAAATAATGAAAAGGTTATTTTACCCAAAAGAAATGTCGATATTAGAGAATTAGAATTAATTGATTATAATGATAATACAGTTAAAATTAGATGTTTAGTTTCTAAAGGAACATATATTAGAAGTTTAATAAGGGATATAGGAGAATACTTAAATACCTATGCCACTATGACTAAATTGGTAAGAACTAAACAGGGAAAATTTTCTATTAATGAATCCTATACTTTAGAAGATATTGCAAAAAAGAAATATAAATACTTATCCATAGCCGATTGCCTAGATGTTGAAGTAATTGATAATTATCCCGATATACATAAAGTTCGCAATGGAGTAAAAATAGATTATAATACTAATAAAGAATATATATTATTTAAAGAAAAGAATAAGGAAGTAGCACTATACAAAAAAGATGACGACATATATCGTATGTTTATTAAGTTAGAAGAGAGATAACGAAAGTTATCTTTTTTAATTAAAAGTAATTCAATGTTTTTTCGTTAACATATATTT
>CAMWQX010000151.1 GCA_947176475.1 uncultured Bacillota bacterium | reverse complement strand
GGTAAATGGCATAAGTTCTATTTAGATGATAAATATTATGAAGTTTTACCTGGATGTGCCCACTTCCTTGAACATATGCTAGGAGAACATTCCAAATATGGAGACTTCTATACCTACATCGCTGGTAAAAAATATCAAATAAATGCTGGTACTTATTTTAATGTAACTCACTTCTACTTCCAAGGAAAAGAAGACATCTATGAGTGCATAGAAAAATTAATCAACGTTATTGATGATCCTGTTTTTAATGAAGAAGATGTTGCACACAGTAAGCGTGCTATTGCCGAAGAAACCAAAAGAGTACTAAATAATCGCATTCGTATGGGTGGTTCCATCTTAGGTCATAATATTTATAAAGACTTAAGTATTTTTGATGAAACATTCTGTACAATCGGTAATGAAGAGACAACAGAAAAACTTGATTATCAAACTCTTAAAGCTTGCTATGATGCATTCTACTATGATGAAAATAAAACCCTTGTCATCGCTGGTAACTTTGATGAAAAAGAAATAACGGACTTTTTAGAAAGTGTTTATAAAAAACTTACTCCTCATCCTAAACGCCTAAGAGAATTCACATATGAAAAACTTGATGAAAAGAAAAAAGTTGAACAAACTTTTTATATGACAACTCAAGATGATTTCTTCTCTATTGGTTTTAAACAACATAGTAGCACTTTCTCTCCTAAAGAGATAACTTACCTAAGTGCCTTTCTAGGAGACCTCAAGTTTTCCGATGAAAATCCTTTTATAAAAAAATTAAAAAAGGACGATATTATCTCTACCGTATATGACTTTGGACCAATGGTAATTGATGATGATCATTACTACCTAGAATTATCAGCAAATGCTAAAGATTCTGATAAATTCCAGAAGTTAGCTATTGAAGAATTAAAGAAAAATGATTTTAAAGAAGAAGATTGGAATCTATTTATTCGTGAAAATATTGCTAATCAAGTATATCGATCAGATAATAAATATCAAGAGATTAATCGCTTATTTCCAAGAAAAAGTTATACTGATGACTTTGATGATTTAGACTTCTTAAAAACATTAACTTTTAAAAGATTCCAAGAATTCTATGAATCCCTAAACTTTGATGATTATTCTATATCTATTATAAGAGATAAAAGTAAAGCTGATTAAATTAGCTTTATTTTTTTGCCTAAATATATAAATTATGTTATTATAACAATCAAATTAAAAAGGAGTTGCACTATGAGTTCTAAATATACTACTTACGAAGGAATGAATTTAAACACTTATAAAAAATTAATTGACGGACCAAGTGAATGTGAAGATGCCACCATTGATATGGAATTATCAAAAGGCCTATTTGAAGTAGATTATTATAGTTACTATAAACACAATTGGCTTAATAATATAATTCACGCATTATTAATAACACCGATTCTATTTCCAAGAATTCATCCTCATATAAAAAAACCATATCATTATAAATCAGATACAGAAGAATTTGATTTTATTCCACTTCATAAATACTTAAAAGTTATTGCTGTAAAAGATCCTTATATTGGCAAAAAACTTTTACAAAATTACAAAAAAGCAGCCCGCGCCAGTACTTGTCAATATTCCATAATAATTGCTTGTATGCTTGAAGGTTCTGAGTTAAAGATGGGACTTGTTCCTTTAAAAGATGGTCGAAAAGCCTTGCATCGTTTTGTTGTAATTGAACATGAAGGAACGCCATACGTCATTGATATTGCTAAAAATATTATCATGAAAAAAGATGAATATTATAAATATTCTAGATTTGAAGAATTATCATCTATTAAATCTGAAGATCTAACTATGTTATTCAATTTTTGTGCTGAAAATAGTTTCTGCAACCACACCAAGATTATAAGTATGTTTGGTCCTGAAATAATTAAAGATTTAGAAAAAAATAATATGATCAAAACTAAGCATTATACTTTACCAAACTTCAGTTGTTTAATAGATTAAAAAAAATCTCTAGTATATTTCTAGAGATTTTTCATTTTATTTAATTCATTTTTATTGGTTTTCCATCTGGTGTAATAATTTGTCTGATTTGAGCAAGATATTCTTCAACTCTTTCGTGAAGAACTTTTTGACTTTCAATAGAAAGATTAATTCCAAATGTCGTTACTGGATAATCATAACAATCTAAATCTTCCAAGCCCATACCTTCAAAAAAGTCGGAAGGACTAAAACAATGATTATCTTTATACTTCTTTTTCGAAAGACGACTTTCACGTCTTAATATAAACTCTAACTTTTCTGATACACTCATATTAAGAACACTATCTAATATAGCATCTTTTTCATCTTCCTTTGGTCTTTTATTTCTTTCTAAAATTTTATAAAAAATTTCTCCATCTTCCAATTTACCTGTTTCATTATCTCTTGAACGAACCATAATATCAAGTGAAGTATCATCATCTTCAATCAATAAACGTGGAATATCTCCTACTCTAAGTTGATATTCTAAGGTAACATCTCCTAAATCAGTTGAACTATTATTATTTATAACAGTCTCAATAGCAGCTAGTATGTATAGCTCTTCTTTAACCTTCTTATAACTCATAAAATCCTCTCTTTCAGTTAAATTATATCATACCTAATAATTAACAATACTAATTTAAACAATAAACATGTAAACTGCTTAACGCATATTATTAACAGTTTTTAAAATATCATACCAACTATAACATCTAATAATATTTTCTCCAACACAATCTTGATTATAAGTTGTATTATAACAAATTATCTTGGTTATCTCTGATAACTCCTTTATATTATTGGGATTATCTTCAATCATTAAGTCAATTTTATATTCTCTTATCTCATCAACTTTTTTCTCTTTATCCGCCTTAGAAAATATTAATTTATCATAATATATCTCATTTTTATTAAGCCACTTTTTAACAACTTCACGCATTCTTTCTCCCTCTTCATCATCCTGATTAGTATGCATTCTCGCCGTTAAAATATATATTTCATTCCCCATACCTTTTAACTTATCTATAACCTCTTTAGCAAAAGAGCGAGGACTTTCATTTTCAGCATAATAAAATATAAAATCATCCCAATACTGATTTGTTACTTTTTTATCAACATTAAATATTTCATGTAACTCATAACTTACTTGACCTATTTTATAATCAATATTATGTTCTACACAATATTTCGAAAAATAAGATAAACTAAATTGTTCAATATTGGTTAATACACCATCTATATCTATTCCTATTCTCATAATTTACTCCTCCACTTTAAAACTATATCCATCATCGACAACTAAGATATTTTTTAAGTTCATATCCTTTAATTTATTTTTAGTTTCATCCCTAAAATGCGTTAAAATAAATGTTTTATCAGGATAGTCACATATCAATTTTTGTATATCATCTATTCCCATATGATAATCATTACCCTTTATAAAAGAGCAATCAGTTACTATCACTTTTGCATCTTTGATAATATCTCTAACTCCTTCACAAAGAGAAGTATCTCCTGATATGCTAAAACCATTATCAACAATAAAACCATAACTTTTTATACCCGGATGTTTAACTTCCTTAGTTTTAAACTCATTACCCTTTATATTAAAAACATAGTCATCGTCTATATCTATAAATTTGCAATAGTTTTCGATATATTCGTCAAACCAATCTCCATATAAAATATGCAATAATTCTAATAACTTAATCTTTGTATCTCTCGGTGCATAGATATTTATCACGCGTTTTGCACCTAACTCATCAATATTAACAATAAATGTTGGAAAATCCAAAATATGATCAGTATGTAAATGTGTAAGAATAATATTATCTATTTTCAATAAATCATAATTATTTTTAATTAAATATTTTATGATACCAGGTCCTACATCAACTAAAATATGCTCATCAATTAATAAACTAGCACAATTAGATTTTGCATAAATTGAACCAGTACCTAATATTGTTACTTCCATCTAATCTCCCTACTTTATAAAATCTAATAATTCTCTAAATTCTACATACCCACTTTGTTCATTAAAGTGTCCACCATCATTTATTAAAACTTTTCTACCACAACAATTAACAATAAAATTATCAGCATCTTGGATTCCCACATATGGATCATTATTAGAA
>CAMWQX010000150.1 GCA_947176475.1 uncultured Bacillota bacterium | reverse complement strand
CATTTATAGGAGGTGACCAATTTAATAAAATTACGCATGAAGATTTAATTAAAACGAATAAAAAATTTAAAAGAGAAAAAGAAGAATGGGAAGAAAAGAAACTTGATGGTTGGGAAGTTAAGATAGATACATTTAAACCACTTAAATTAGAAGTTAGAAGACCGAAAGAAAAAGATTATTCATGGCAAAATACAGAATATGAGACAGTGGAGGAAAAATTTGTTTTCAAATGGGAAGAAGATGTAGATTATGAAAATAAAAAGTTACATGTCTATCCCAAATATTATGTAAAAAATGGTTTCCTTATGTATACGCGAGATGAAGATTTTTATAATGATAAAACTTTTAAGCAATTAGATCCTTTCCAAAAGGAAATTGCTTTGGTAGCAAGAGAAATTTTTGGCAATTTTGTGCCACAGATTTTAAGTGATACGACATCAGATTATTTCTCTTCATTAACTATGTCAACAATGGGAAGAATTGTTGATGATCCTAAATATCGCAAGCGCATGATAGGTATAAGCAATGATATTACAGTAACTCCACCATTTCAAGATTATTATAATTCAATATCACAAGTGTCAGCTCTTATGACAGGAGAAAAGGCTTTAAAAAAAGTCAAATAAGTAATTACGTATGATGAATATACCAAGTTTAGATGAATTATTAGATTATGGTGAAGAGTTTAGACGTCCGGATATGTTGATGGAAGATTATTTTATGATTGATCCGAGTAAATTGGATAACAATAATAATCAACAGCAACAAAATCAACAGCAACCACAGAATCAAGCACCACAAAGTTCCGGAGGAGGAGAGCAGCAAGACGGCGATAGTGATGAAGAAGATATAGAAAATCAGCAAAATTATGAGCAGGGAGATGAATCACCTCAAGAGCAAGGTGTGGAAAATCCAAATGGTCAAGGTGGCGGTGAAGGACAAGAAGAAAAATCCGAAGAGCCTAATCCAGCGGAAACGTCAAGTGAAACGCCAGATAAAAATGCTGGTAATCCAAATGGTCAGGAAATTGATAAGTCGGAAAAAGGAAAAAGTCCTGAGCAATTAGGTGATAAGCAACAGGATTTAGAAGAAAATGATCATTCATTGGAAGGAGATAATACCTCCAAAGCCAAAGAAGAGGCATCGGAAGAGCAAGCGTCGCCAGAAAATGATTTAGGAAAAACTGAGCAACAAGAAAATCAAGAAGCAAAAGAATTTCCAGATCAAATGGGTAATCAAGGCGAGCAACCTGGGACTAAAGAGCAAGGCAAAGAAGATGCACAAGGAGATGAGCCAGGAGATAGTGGGCATGATGAAGAACAATTGGAAAATGCCCAAGATAAAAGTGCTGGAACACAAAATGGGGATGCCAGTTCCGAACAAAAGCAGAATGAAGAAGGAAGTCCTCAAGAAGATATATCGGGGGATAATTTTGAAAATCAAAAACAGACTGAAGAGGCATCAGATGAACAAGCACAGTCAGGAAAAGATTTAGGAAAAGGGGAAAAGCAAGAACCACAAGAACCGATGGAAAATCCAGAGGAACAGCAAAGTTCAGAAGGTAATGGTTCTGCTGATGAAGAAGAAGCGTTTCCTAAAAATCCTACGGAAGAACAAAAAGAGTCACGCCAAGATGGAGAAGAAACAGATGGTCAAGGAGAATCTGATGCTGAAAGAGATTCTCAAGATGAAGAGACTAATTCTCAAGAAAAAAATAAAAGCAAAAGTTTAGAAAAAACAAATAATAATTCAGATAAGAAAGATGGAGACTCTCAACAAGAATCATCAGAGCAAGAAGATAAATCCCAAGATCAACAGAATGGTCAAGAAGAAAGTGAATCTCAAGAAAGTGGTTCAAGTACAGAGTCTTCAAAAGAGGAAAATTCTCAAGGAACTGAGCAAGAACAATCTGAAGGAAATGAGCAAGATAATGACTTAAATCTTGAGGAACAAGAACAAAAAGATATTCCTAAACAAGATGGTGGTCCATCAAATGAACAAAATAATTTAGAAGATGAGCAACCTCAGGATGAGCAAACTGGTGATGAAGCTTTGGAAGAGGAAAATCTAGAGGATTTAAACCAAAAAGGAAAATCAGGGAATAATCAAGAAAGTGATAATAATCCTGAGCAAGAAGATGTACCTAAACAAGGTGATGGCTCGAAAGAAGAGCAAACTGAACAAGAAGAAAATGAAACTCAGAAAAAAGGTTCTGGGGAGAAAGATCAAGAAGAAAAGCAAGAAGAAACTGATGGCGAATCTGAAGCATCGGAGCAAGAGCAACAAGATAATCCAGAAGAAGGAAAAGAAGAAACTGATGGCAAATCTGAAGCATCTGAACAAGAACAACAAGATAATCCAGCAGAAGAAAAAGAAAAATCGGAGCAAAGTGATACGGATTCTAAAGATGATAAACTAGATGAAGATGATGTAAAACAAGAGGCCGAAGAAAAAAAGGATAAGGATTCAGAAAAAAAGTCCGAAGAAGATGGTGAAGAACAACAAAGTTCTGAACAAGAGGAAAATGATTTTGATGATTTAATGGATAATTATGAAAAAGAAGAGCGCGAGAGAAAATCAGAGTCAAAAGAAGGAGATTCTAATCCAAGTGCCAGTGATAAAATTAATGATATTGAAACAACAGAGATATATCGCGTATTAAAAAGGTTAACTTCTTTGAGTTTTGAAAGATATGAAAAAGGAACTTATAGATATGATAAAAAAGCAATTATCAGACATTATACAACGAATCAAAAATGGAAAATCCTTGATGATTTGGTAAGTCCAACATTTAAACCAGATGTTTATGTCTTTGATTTATCGCCATCAAATAATGATTCTTTGGAAATGTATGTTAATGCTATAAGTAGTTTAGCTATTAAAGATTCCATAATATATTTAACCTTTAATAATTCTATGCTTAGAAAATTGGTAATAAAAAAACCAGATCCTAAAGGTATTGATGTTAAGAAAATAGTTAATTCGGAAGAAGAAAGATATTTTAATTTTGAGTGTACAGTTTATGATGAATTTACTTCAATGTATGAAGAATTAAGAACAATTAAGGGTCGAACAATATATGTATTTTCCGATTATGATATAACGGAAGATATAACACGTTTATCAAAAGAAAATCCCGATGTTGTTTGGTTCTCAACGGAATGTAATATTGATCCATTCTTTTCAAAATTTAGAGACTATCCAGCTTCTTATGAAGGATATTATATTGATGTAGCAGATATAAAGGATATTGAAGCATATGTAAAAGAGACAAATAAAAGAAAGTATAAAGGGGTGAGGAGATAATGGAAAATGCCAAATTTAATAAAGTGTTAAATGATAAATATTATTTAATGCAAGATATAGCAAAAAAGTATGATTATTCAGAAGAGTTATTGGATATTATTACTTGTGTCTATGTAAGTTTTTATATGGATTTTGGAAAAGCCGTTGATATGCCTTTATACGATTTATTTGATCGAGTTAGAATAATCTATGAAGAAGGTAGTGTTGAAGAAATCGCATTAAGACATGGGTTTGGACCGATTCCAGGAGGAACAGCAGCAGTAACCTATTTTGATCCGAATTTTAAGGTTTTCCAAAATCAAGATTTAAAGCAAAATCCCCAAAAAATTATACTGGGGACAGAAGTTGGCCGTTACTTTGCAACAACAGCTTTAAAATTAGAAATGGTTATTCATGAGGTAAGACATGCTTTAATGGGGTATTATAATACTAATAAGTTAGTTGATGATAATACATATTATATGCGAACTGGTTTGCAAGAAACTTTTTATACGCGAAATGATCAGGCTCCAGATGGATTTGTTGGCAAGAGAATTGGTAGAACATTAGATGAGATATTGAATACTTATATTTCGGAAGTGCTACTCAATCGAGTAAGGTCCTTTAGTAAATATGATATTGAAAATAAAAATTTGAGAAGATATATTAAGGGAATTCATACCAATCATGAAGATGAAGTTTATCGAGCAATTGGATATGCTGAGGATTTAAAATTGTTTAATCCGATGTTACAACAACAGATGTTCATTGATTTAGTTAATCAACATCAATTTGATGGAGATATTGATATAGTCAAAGAATTTATGGAAAGTTTGACAGAGTATGACAACGACGCATTGAAATGAAACGCGAA
>CAMWQX010000149.1 GCA_947176475.1 uncultured Bacillota bacterium | reverse complement strand
CTTAAATACCCCTTCGGTCTCTTTATAATTCTTCTTTCCAATAATTCTCAATCAAAAAAAATCAAACAAAATTTTTCTTTTATAATCTTCACTTAATGAAGTCAAAAAGGCATCAGCTAAATGAAGTGTATCCTTTCGTGACACACGACTTGTTAACGGTTTTAATCCCTCATAATTATTCCAATCTGTATATGACTCAATTAGATAGCAAAGATTAGACAATTCTTCGTGATTATTTATTAAATAAGAATCAAATTTCGCATTATAAAATTTCTCATTGATTTTCTTTAAACTTTGACGATCAACTTCCATATTTTCCCCTTTTTTCCTTTTAAATTGTCCGTTATTATAGCATAATACGGGAAAAAAGGCAAAAAGGGAGACCCAAAAATCATCTCATCACTTGCTTATATAATTCAATTCTAAAAGTAAATCCTCTAAAGTCTTAGCTTTATCCAATATTATAATTGGATAATCATAATCTTGACTATCTCTACTCCAATTATCAAAATATTCCATTACTTCCTTAATTAATATGTCATTATTTCCTCTAGCCTTGTATCTCTCAAGTAACATTTCTTTACCATCCATACTCGGTAATACAAAAGTAAATTCTATTTTTTCTTTTTGTAATAATAATCGTATATCCTCATTAGAAGGAACTAATACGATATCATATTTAATCATCGCTTCTCTCAAGGCTTCTAAATAATTATCAGGCCAACAAGGATTGACAATCATACTCTTATCATATTTCATTTTTTCATAATCTTCTTGATTTATATTTGAATAATCATATCGGTATTTGGAACTTGTTAAATCACATACATTCAAATATTTATTTCCCACAGTTGTCTTACCAAGACCGGCAAACACACTTATTACTTTTGCTTTCATGATTTCCTCCTAATTATCTTTATCTTAACATAGTAAAACGGAAAAAACTATTGTATAATTAAATCAAAAAGAAAAAGGAATGATTTTATGCCTATTTCAAGTTTTGATAATCTAATTGTAAACAGAAGTAATATAAGACCCGTAAGTAAATCAATTACAGGTATCTTTTTTTATAATGTCGATGCCTATGAAACAGAAGGTTTCATAAATGCCCACGTTTATGGAGAATCTGCTGGACGCGCCTTAACACCAAATGAAATGCAAAGCTTAAAACATAAAATTGAACAAATTGTCAATAATTTTAACAATGCTATTGCTTCTGATAATTTATCTAATGAAGATTTAGAACTAGCTAAAATGATTTATATTTACAACTACATTCTTAAAAATGTCCAATACGCTGATGTCGTATCTGCTAATGATGGAACTGCACGAGTTCAAAATAGACCAAGCGATTCTCTAACTCCTTATGAATCTGCTTACTCTGCTCTCATTTTAAATAGTTCCATCTGCTGTGGAATAAGTGACGCCATATTTTTATTATGTAAAGCTCTAGGAGTTGAGTGTGAGAAATGGTTGTGGCCAGATGGCGGACATGCCTATAATAAAGTAAAAATTGGAAATATTTGGTATAAAGTTGATGCAACTTTCCAAATTGGTTTTTATCCTCATGCCAAAGCCGAAAGATGGAGTGACACATATCTTCTAACGGCAACTACAAATCATGAACAAACTAATGAAACACCTACATATCCTCGACAAAATATTCAAAGAATGAAAACCATCTTAGAAAATCACGGAGTTGATTTTAATTATCATCCAGCACCTAGAATTACAATTAATACTACCATGGAAGGTTTAAAAATATTAATAAAAGATACCAATAAAAGTGTTGATGAACAAAACATCAACTTTCAAAATCTTCAAAACATCATCTCTAGTGTCGACAGTGTATTATCTTCTACTCCTCAAATAACAATTATTAATAAACGAACAGAGAAAAATACTAAAGCAGAGGATAAACCCAAAATTTATTTTATTCCTAAGGAAAAGAAAATAACCATTCAAAAAACAAATTACAAAATTAATATTACCAGTGTTAATGATGCCTATGCCGTAAATGTTGAAACAACAGATAATAATCAGCATACTCAAATCACTAATAACCAAGGTAAAATAATCGGAATCCTAAAAAGAGGACATGAAGTTATAAGTTCTTTATTTGATTCAGGAACCGTTAGTAATAATGTCAATCCTCATACGCGAATATCTAATATTTCCGAACAACCAAAAAGGTATAGATAATAACATCTATACCTTTTATTTTATCTTGTTCTCGTGTGTATATTAAAAGTTATTCCTTGCTGATTATTTGAATTTGTTGGTCTCCATTTTTCCAATGGCAATCTTGATTCGACTATTCCATCTCTTCTCAATATAGTAAAACCTGATATTTGATTATCTCGCACTGATTTTATAACGAAGCGTGAATCCCCATTTTCATATAACTCAACTCCTCCATCATTTGAAACAACGGACAAAGTATTTTCATCTTCTACATAAATAAAAGGTTCTCTCTCTTCAGCTACATATACCCCATTTCGTCTTCTTATATTAAAAGTTCCGGCCATAGAATCTTCAAAATTCTGTGCTATTTCAACATTTACATTGCCAACTCTTTTAATCAAGAAAGAGTTTAACGCGTCACGAATATCTTCATGAATAATTTGCCTTGGTTGTTGATATTCAAATCTAAGACCTCTAGCTTCTAACCTTCTTTTCATCTGAGTAATCGCATCCCTTGGATAAATACTCGTACAATCCTGAACTACTGGAACACAAACAGCTCTATGATGTTCATTAAAAGGAACCAAAAAGTTTCTGTCCTTCCATTTTCCACCTCTTATCTTATGACCTGGATTTAATCCAATTTCCATCGCTGCATCCACTTTATACCAATTATCTCCTATTTTAACAGAATTGAAGGCATGTCCTCCACCCCAAGGATCACTTGGTGTAGATAATAGTTTCGTCGATTCAACATCCATAACCTTACATAGACAATCAAAAGCTTCACTTATACCCGAACAAACTGCATCATGCATCACAAGAGCCCCATAAATTGAATTTTTATGTGGATTACCACCAAAAACATTGCTACTATGAGGCGCAAACTGACATTGCGTATACATAACATTTTCAAGTAAGTAATTATAAATGTACATTACCTTAGATAAATCTCTTTGTTCCTTAGTCATAATAGATTCAGTCATTAATTCTTCATAACCTAGTACTATTTCATCAACTCTTGCTTTTAGTTCAATCATTTCTTCTCTCGTTAAAGTAGCAACCATCGAAGAAACATGTTCATCACTTGTATTATCAAATTTCTTTCTAAAAAAGCGATCACCATTTTGAGGTATTCCATTTTTTAAAGCATTCTGAATATATTGATTATTCGGTATTAACATCCCCAGTTCCCCTTTTCAACAAATTTGTGCTATTCTATCATTTTTTTAATTTTCTTGCAAATTTTTCAACACAATATAACTAATTTTCAATTATCTTTTTTTCAAAATCTTTATGATGATATTTCTTTTTATACAATGCTTTCTCTTACTAATTGACCTATAAAATGTCAAAACGTATTCAAAACTTGGCAATTATATGTTAAAATACTTAGAAATGTCAACATTGGAGGGTATACTATGAAAAAAACTAAAAACTTAATAGAATTATTATTTTCAACAAGAAATCTTAACAAGATAACTTCTGCACTAAATTCTTTATCAGCTAAAGAAAAACAAGTTGTTCTATCCGAAGAAAAAGTTTGCAATCGATTATATAAAATTGCTGATGCTTATCTCTTAGTTAATACTTTAATTGATTTGCCATATGATTTTAGAAGTAACTTTTTAAAAGACCTTGATAAAGATAAATTTTCCCAAGAAGAAAATGTTTTAATTGATTTCTTACTTTTATCCAATTACGAAGACTTTGATTATCATAATTTAGCAAATCTTAATGAGCTAAAAGATAAGCAAATATTAACCATCATATTTAGAAAATTATCTAATGAACAATTAAGAAATATCATTTTAGCAAATTATCAACAATTCATGACGGACTTTGCCTTTCTTGAATACAGTAAAAGATTACAAGAAATTAATCTAAAATTGGATATGCTCTCTATCTTAGATGAAAGTACTCTTATAGCAGAACTAAAAAGAAGAAAAAACCGAAATCAAATTACCAACATTGATATAAAAGATTTCATTAATTTGCTCCCTGATAAACAAAATAAAAT
>CAMWQX010000148.1 GCA_947176475.1 uncultured Bacillota bacterium | reverse complement strand
CTTTAGCATTATTCTTATTCTTATTCCATAAATAGCCAATGATAAAAATACCAATATTATCAGCAATAATATTAATTTTATCAATTTTGTAAAAATAGAAAATGGCAAGAAGAAAGAAATAATAATCCCTATTATAAATAAAATAACAATTATAGTTGTTACATCTTTATATGCAAATATCATTTCATTTTTTCCTTTCAAGTTCCTCATTATCTTTAATTAAATATAACAAATCAAATTCTTTTAACGCGATTAATAAGTGTTCTTTATATTCTGAACTAATAAAAAATGTTTTTTTATCATCTTTACTTCTAAAAACAATGATGTGTTTATAACAATCTATACAATCTAAATCAGAGTAATAAATTGAACGAATAACTTCACTTCCAGAACTCAATTTCATAGAAAACTCTTCTAATTCCAAAACTAAACTACTTTTATTTTGTAACAATTCATATAAAACTTTTGTAGTTTTATACCATCTTCTATTTGAACAAATATTAATAATAAATGGAGAAGATATAACAAAAGCATAAAAAACACTTAATAGTACAGTTATAAAAGAAAACTTTTCTCCAGCAATATAGGCACTAATTAAAGCTATAGTTATAGAAAAGGATATAATAAATATAGCAATTGATGGTTTAATCAAACTTTTTTTATAATCTTTTGCAAATGAACTTGAAATCATCTTATTCTTGGGTGATTTCAAGCTAAGTGATACTCCCTCTCTCATAACATCTTCTTTTAAATTTCCGTCCATCATTATTTTCAAACGAATCACTCCTTCTTATCTATAATATCAAATATTATTTTTGATTCTTCCTCTGTTAAGACAATCTTTTTATCACCTTTCATAATATGAATAGTCTTACCATATAATAAAATTCCATAATTATCATCTCTATCATCATTAAAAGTTAAATAATAATCAGGTTTACAATCACATCTAAAGTCTTGATAATCTTTTCTTTTAACATAATCATTTATTGCCTTATAAGTCATAAATGAACTTACATAATAATTTTCTTGTCCATTTGGTGTAGAAATAATTATATGATTATCATTAGTTACATCCCCATCTTGATCTAAAGATATGCTAGACCCAACATATTTTGATTTAGGTTTAATTAACGCTTTAAAGAAATCTTTATTACGTGCTAAAAATTCTCTTATCTCTCTTCCTGTTTGACCATAGTAAATCTCTTTAGTAGCATCTACTCCTTCTGCTTCAATTCCTAAACTTTTTGCTATATAAAGAGCTCGATATAAGTGATACTTCTCGGTAACAATTAAAACCTTCTTTACACCAAATACATACTTCGCACGATATAAACTATCATAAGTCGAAAAACCAGCATGATCCATAAACACTGAAGATGATGGAATACTCTTATCTAAAGCATAACTCTTCATGACATTTACCTCATCATAATTAACTTGACCATGATCTCCTGACATAATAAACGTACTTATTAATCCCTTATTATATATTTCTATTCCTGTATCTAATCTTTCTTTTAACATCTTACTAGGTTCGCCATCTCTTACTCCCGCACCTAATACTAAAATACAATCATAGTCATTACCTTCATCTATTTCTGAGATTTCTATTATTTGACTCTTTGTTGTATTAATAACTTCAATATTAATCGTCAACAATGCCGATAATCCAATAACCATAATTATTAAAATTAATCTAATTAACTTTTTTAATTTCATAACTACTCCTTTATATCACATACATCTATCCAAGATTTATAATTAGTTACTTGTTCTAATTCATCTATGGTAAGTTCAATCGCATTATTAGTTTCTCCACAAGCTGGGAATACTGTTTCAAATCTTTTTAACGACTCATCTAAATATATCTCTACACCATCATTAACTCCAAAAGGACAAACACCACCTATCGGATGTCCAATCAAATTATCTACCATATCCGCAGGAATCATCTTAGCTTTTGTGTGAAAATATCCCTTATATTTGCTATTAGAAGTCTTAGTATCTCCTGCTGTTACAATTAAAATTGGTTTATCATCTACCAAAAAAGATAAAGTTTTAGCAATGCGTTTTTCTTCACAATTTAAAGCCAAAGCAGCTTCCTTAACCGTCGCACTTGAAACATTAAACTCTTGTATTCTATTATCCATATTATATTTAGCTAAATACTCTTTTACTCTCTCTTTGCTCACTCTTATCACCTATAATTAATTATAACATATATCCATAAAAAATAATGCTTAAATAAGCATTATTTTTTTTCTAATAATTGTGGAGTATCTGGCATATTATCGCGAATAAATTTTAATAACTCTTCACGGTCTTCTTCCCTCTTATCTAAAGTTTCTTTACTTATCTCTGGGAAAATGCTATAAAAACTTAAATCATCTTTGCTACATCCGAGTTCATCAGCCTTCATTTCTAAATAATCATCATCTAATTCAAAACGACTTAATAATTCCATTGTCTTATTAAAATGAATTAAAGAATTCTCATAAATACCTTTTCTCTTTGTAATATCTAAAAGTCTTCTTTCTACAGTTGTAAATCCCGTTTCTAAACAAAATAAATCACATAATTGAACAATATTATCATAAGGAGTTAACTCTACTGAATGTAAATAATTATTGATAAAATTATATCTATCTTCTCCCGTCACTGGATCTGCTGAATTATTAATATCGTTATCAATAAAAGAATGTGTTAAAGTACTTCTAGCTTCTTCCATGTATCCTAAATCACATAAATACTTATATCCTTCTGTCGTATGAAGAGGATGACTTATCTTTCTTCCAATATCATGAATATAACCTGAGACTATTGCATAATCTTCATCTAATGGACCATGTTCTGCTATATAATCTTTAAAATAGGCATAATGTTCACTATTTTCATTTATAGCTCTAACAATTCTTCCTGCTGCTACACCAACATACAAACAATGTCTTACCCATCTATTTTCATATAATGATACTTCACTTGGATCACTAATAACATCCTTAATTAATAGATTAAGAGCTTCCTTGGCATTCATTTTTTCCATAATATCACCTCTCTTGGAAATTTATTATAGCACACATTTTTCTTTTTAGCAAATAGTTAATAACAAATAAATAAAAAAAAGAATAAATATCCATTTATTCTTCTATTTTTTATATTGTTCCTTACATATAAATCTATCACACACCGCAAGTAATGCTGGCAATACAAATAGTATAAGAATTACTGAACATAAAGTTCCTTGGGAAATTGTTGTACATATCTTAGCAGCAATAGCTGATGCAAAATTACCAACAATTAATGTAACAATAATTAATACCGCACCAGATGTCAAAATTGTATGTATTGAACTATTATAAGCTTTAATTAAAGATTCCTTGATATCATGTTTATTTCTATGTTCTTTATAATATGAAGTAAATACAATCGCATAATCAATAGTTGCACCCATTAAGATACTTTGAACAATTAATAATGCTATAAAGTAAACCTTGCCACCTAATAAAGATAATACACCCATTGTAAAGAATACGGCACATTGAATAATTAATACTAATATAAATGGCACTAATGTTGATTTAAATGTTATAGCAACTACGACAAATATTGCTAACATTGTTAAAATCGTAATTAAATTCATTTCATCATCAAATGTATTACTTATATCATAGGCCATTGGTGAATCTCCAATAACATAAATATCCTTACTCTTACTATCCAATTCATCTTTTAAACTTTGAACAAAATTAAAAGTCTCATCACCCTCAAGTTCATAAGTTGAATTAATAATCATACGTGAATATTCATCACTTTTTAATAATTCTTTAGCATCTTTAATTGATTCCTTAGCACTTATAATTTTATCTTTCATATCCTTATCAATAAATTGATTAAATTTCTTATCATTTAAAATCGTATCATTTAAATAATTAACAATTTCTTCAACGGTTAAAGTCCATGACTTATCATATTTATTTTGGCTTCCATGATAGATATAAACTAAATCAACAGTTGAAGAAGTTACATCATCACTCAACTTACTTAAGATAGCGAATATATCTGATGAAGAATGCTTAGTTCCTTTAATTGTACCATTCATTATCTCTTGAATACTCTTTAATTTACTTTTCGTTTCATTATCAATTAATGAGGCAAACCTCTTATTATTTGCTACATCATTTAACATAAAGTCTACAAAGTCTTTTAAGGAAATCTTAACATTCCCATTAATATATTTATAAC
>CAMWQX010000147.1 GCA_947176475.1 uncultured Bacillota bacterium | reverse complement strand
GCTATAGGGTTCAAACTAAGCATGTCCTTGGACATGCTTATAAATAAAACGGATGATGAAAATTATAACAATTTAAATAATTACTTTATTAATCGTGAGATAACAGAAAAAAATGAAATGACAGGAATCTTTGAAGGTAAGAATTTAATTATCATCCTTATGGAATCTGTTAATGAAATATCTATTTTAAATAAAGAAGATTTCCCAACTCTTTACAAGTTATATCACGAAGGAATATCATTTAGAAATAATTTTACTCCACGTAATAATTGTTCTACTGGTAATAATGAATTTACTGTTCTATCAAGTTTATTTACGATTAATAATACTTGTACAGCTAATACATATGCTTCTAACGAATATTTTGAAGGCGTATTTAATATATTCAAAAATAAGGGATACACAACATCCTCTTATCATGATTATACTCAAATGTATTATCAAAGAAGAAAGATTCATCGTGGACTAGGAAACGACAAATTCTATGCTGTTACTGATTTAGGCATTCCATATGACCCTAAATATGAAGAGTGGCCAAGTGATGTCGATATGTTCAAACAAGCCAAAGACAAATATATGCATGAAGACAAATTCATGGCTTACTTTGCCTCAGTTACCACTCATCAAACTTATAATGTTCCAAGTACAATGGGAGATAAATATCGTGATGAGTTTACCAAAATGGGATACTCAACTACTTTAAGTAGATACTTATCAAAGATGCGTGAATTTGATCATGCTATGGAAGAATTGCTTAAAGAACTTGAAAGCGAAGGCAAACTAGAGGATACGGTTATTGCTATGTTTGGCGATCACTTCCCATATGGTTTAACTGATGGACAGATAAATGAATACTTGAAAGCTAATAATGCCAACTATAAAGTAAATCGTAATTCAACAACTGGTAAAGATGTTGACAGAACACCTTTGATAATATATAATGCAGGAATGGACCCAATTGCTGTTGAGGATTATACATCTATCATTGACTTATTACCAACATTACTTAATATGTTCAATATGGATTATGATCCAAGATTATATCTCGGAACCGATATTTTCTCGAAATCCCATAAATCTCGCGTTGTATTCGCTGATGGTTCGTGGCAAAGTGAAATTGGGTATTACCATGCTCCTAGCAGTAAGATGACTTATGTTGAAGGTGCTACTGAATTAAGTGGTACAGAATTAAAAGAGATTAACAAAGAGATTAATCGTCGTCAAAAGATGAGTGCCACAGCTATTAAGTCTAATTATTTTAAATATTTAGGTGAAGGATTGAAAAAATACCAAACTGAGATAGATGAAAAAAAACAAAAGGAGCAAGCAGTAGATAATAATAACAACAACGAAAGTGAGGAATAAAGATGAAGCTAGTAATAGTTGAGTCTCCTGCTAAAACACATACTATTGGTGCTTACCTTGGGGATGACTATAAAGTAGTATCAAGTAAAGGTCACATTCGTGATCTTGCTACAAGTGGAAAATATGGATTAGGTGTTGATATCGAAAATAATTTTGAACCTAACTATATTCCTATTGCCGGAAAGAAAAGAGATATTAATGCTTTAAAGAAAGACATTAAAGAAAGTGATTTCGTTTATCTTGCCACCGACCCTGACCGTGAAGGGGAGGCTATATCTTGGCATCTTTATGATGCTTTAGATATCAAAGATGATAATTATGAGAGAATAGTATTCAATGAAATTACTAAACCAGCAGTCAAAGAAGCTTTTAACCATGCTCGTAAAATTGATTATAATTTAGTTAAATCACAAGAGACGAGAAGAATTCTTGACCGCATTATCGGTTTTAGATTATCTAAATTAATGCAATCCAAAACCGGTGGAAAAAGTGCGGGACGTGTTCAATCAGTGGCTTTAAAGCTAATTGTTGATCGTGAAAGAGAAATTGAGGCTTTCATTCCCGAAGAATATTGGACAGTTACTGCTAAATTTAATGAATTTGAAAGTGTTTTAGAAAAATATAAAAATGACAAACTTGAACTTCATTCCGAAAGTGAAGTAAAAGAAGTTTTAGATGCTTTAGGTGAAGATTATAAAATCGAGTCTGTTGAGCAAAAAGAGAAGAATAGAAGTGGTGTAATGCCATTTACGACTTCGACACTTCAACAAGCTTGTATTAATAAATTTAATTATAATTCTAGTAAAGTTATGAGTGTTGCTCAAAAACTATATGAAGGAATTAATATTGGTAGTGAAACCGTCGGTTTAATTACTTATATGCGTACTGACTCAACTCGTTTATCACCAATTTTTATAAATGATACATTTGCTTATATCAAAGAAAACTTTGGTGAAGAATATGTTGGTGCTGTTAAAAAAGGCAAAAAGAACGATAATGTTCAAGACGCTCACGAGGCTATCCGCCCAACAAGTATTCATCGTACTCCTGAAAGTGTCAAAAAATATCTTTCGGCTGATGAATTCAAAATTTATTCTATAATATATGCTCGTGCCTTAGCTTGTCTAATGAAAGATGCGCGCGTTCTTGCCACAACTGTCATTTTAGATAATAATAATTATAAATTTAAGACAACGGGACAAATATTAATATTTGATGGTTTCTTGCGTGCTTACAAAGATTACTCAGTATCTAATGATGTCATCTTACCGGACTTTAAAAAGTATAATGGTATTGTTTCTACTAATGATGTGGAAACCGAGCAAAAATTTACAAAGCCAGTGAGTCGTTATACTGAAGCAACATTAATTGAAGAGATGGAAAGTTTAGGCATCGGTCGTCCTAGTACTTATGCCACAACTATGAAAACTTTAAAAGATCGTGATTATGTTAAAGTTGTCGAAAAGAAGTTCCATCCAACGGAAATGGGTGTGGAGACTACTGATAAACTTCAAGAGTTCTTCTCGAATATTATCAATGTTGAATATACAGCTAATATGGAAACGGACTTAGATAAAATTGCTGATGCTAAAGAAGATAACATCAAAGTCTTAAAAGAATTTTATGGTGATTTTGAACCACTTGTTAAAGATGCCTTTGAAAAAATGGAAAAAGCAGCACCTAAGACAACTGGAGAGATGTGTCCTGAATGTGGAAGTGAACTAGTAATCCGCAAAGGTAAATACGGAGAGTTTACGGCCTGTAGCAATTATCCAACATGTAAATATATCAAAAAAGAGGAAAAAACGATTACAACCATATGTGATTGTCCAAAATGTGGTGGTCATATCATTGAAAAGAAGACCCGTCGTGGTAAGATATTCTATGGCTGTGATAAGTATCCAAAATGTGACATGGCATTGTGGGATGAACCAACTGGTGAGTTGTGTCCTGAATGTAATTCTTTACTTACAAAGAAAAAGGATACTATCAAATGTTCATCTTGTGATTATACCAAATAAACTTCAGAAAACTGAAGTTTTTTTTATAAATACAAAAATATCTTTTTATTGCAAATAAAAATAACCGATGATATGATAAATAAAGGTGATAACATGTTAAAGAACACGAGAAAAAGACTTATCCAAGAATTAAATAATTTTAATGAAGAACTAAAAAAAGCTAAAGCCAAACACGCAGAATTAGAAAGCGAATATACCGTTGGTCATGAACTATTAAATGCCATCAATTATCAAAAAAATACTTCATCAGCTCTTTATGGTGGAATGTTACCTGCAAGTGCTATTATATTGCTTGGTGGAGCAGCAGCATTTGCTTTTTGGGAATTTATTGGTCCAGGCATTATAATAGGAGAATTATTATTCGCGGCTTTTTATGGCAGAGTAACTATTAAAAACTATAAAAGATACAAAGAATCTAACAAAAGACTTGAAACTGCTCAAGATAAAGCGGAAGAGGAAAATTTTAATTTTATAGGGGAATTAGATATTTTTGAAAATGATCTAGATATTCGTGTAAAATATCTAATGGATAAAGAACAAAAAAATATTGCAATGTATGAAGATAGTATCAAAAACTTATGGGGCATCCTAACAAGCAATAATTTAATTGGAACATTAGAACAAAGTCATGATGCCAATATTGATACTTCTAGTGCCTTATTAGCTGAATGGGAAGCCTATCTTGAAGAACTAGCTAATACTCCTATAAGTGCGGTTCATTTAGAAACTGATGATATAACTGAAGATTGTTATAAAGAATCTACTCAAAAATTTCATGTAGAACCTAAAAAAATAGAGAACAATGTAGAATCTAAAAAATTAGAGAATAAACCAACTCATCAATTTTCCATATATTAAGAATTCTATTT
>CAMWQX010000146.1 GCA_947176475.1 uncultured Bacillota bacterium | reverse complement strand
AATTATATTTGATAATCAAGAAGTTAAATTAGAAGTAAATATGCAAGATGAGACAGTGTGGTTAACAGCTAATCAAATGTCAGAATTATTTAAAACATCAAGAAGAAATGTAGAAATGCATATCAGGAATATTTATTTGGAAGAAGAACTTGAAGAAACAGCAACTTGGAAGAATTTCTTCCAAGTTCAAAAAGAGGGTGATCGTGAAGTTACACGATCTAGAAAGATATATAATCTAGATGTAATAATAAGTGTGGGATATCGAGTAAAGAGTAAGAATGGCATTATTTTTAGAAAATGGGCAAATAAGGTATTAAAAGACTATATGATAAAAGGATATGCCGTAAATAATAAAAGACTTGAGTACTTGGAGAAGACAGTCCAACTTTTAGATATAGCTAAGAGAAGTAAAGAAAGAATAACAGATAATGAAGCAAAGGGTATATTGGATGTCATTACGAGTTATTCAAAAGCTTTAGATTTATTAGATGATTATGATCATAAGACATTAAAGAAGTATGAAGGTAATAAGAGTAATAAGTTAATTACCTATGAAGAATGTTTAGATATTATTGGAATGTTAAAGTTCAATAGTGAAAGTAATTTGTTTGCTTTAGAAAGAGATAAGGGATTAAAATCGATTATAAATAATATCTATCAATCTTTTGATGGGAAAGATATATATGCCAGTGTTGAAGAAAAAGGAGCTAACTTTTTATATATGATAGTAAAAGATCATGTATTTATTGATGGAAATAAGCGAATAGCAGCCACATTATTTATCTACTTCTTACAGTATTATGGTATTCTTTATAAAGATAATGAAAAAGTAATAGATAATAATACTTTAACAGCATTAACGATATTGATTGCCGAATCAAATCCGAAGGAGAAGAGTATTATGATTGATTTAATATTAAATTTTTTTGGGTAATAATATTTACTTTAGTTATTTATGGTTATTTGATATAATGAATTACGGAAGTGATTGTATGAAAGCTTGTGTATTAACTTTAGGATGCAAGGTAAATGCTTATGAGTCGGAATTAATAAAAGAATCTTTAAAGAGTAATGGTTATGACATTATAGATCAAGAAAGAGATGCAGATGTTATTATAATTAATACATGTACGGTTACTAATCAGGCGGATTCTAAGAGTAGAAAGATGATAAGACATGCAAGAAGAGAAAATGAAGACGCCATAATTGTTGTTTGTGGGTGTTCAGCTGAGAATCACAAAGAAGCCTTGATGGATTTGGATATAGATATTTTAATTGGAAATAAAGATAAGAGTAAGATAGTAACCTTAATAGATATGTATAAAAGTAGTGGAGAAAAATTAGTTAAATTTTATGATCTTAGAAATGCGGAATTTGAAGATATGCAAATAGATAATTTTGCCAATAAAACGAGAGGATTTGTCAAGATTCAAGATGGATGTAATAACTTTTGTGCTTATTGTATAATTCCCTTTATGCGTGGAGGAATTAGAAGTAAGGATATCGATATAGCAGAAAAGGAAATTAATTGTTTAGCTGATAATGGATATCAAGAGATTGTATTAACCGGTATTCATACGGGATCTTATGGTGCAGGAGAGGATTACGATTTAGTAGATTTAATTAGAAGAGTTTCGAAAAATGATAATCTTAAAAGAATTAGAATATCATCTATTGAAATAACGGAACTTGATGATAAATTTATGGAAGAACTTAAAGTAAATGAAAAAATTAGTAGTCATATGCATGTACCAATTCAAAGTGGCTCTAATGAGATTTTAAAGAAGATGAATAGAAAATATAATATTGATGAATATAGAGCTGTAATAGATAAATTGAGAAGTATTAGACCGGATATTAATATAACGACGGATTTAATCGTGGGCTTTCCTGAGGAGAGTGATGATAATCATTTAGAGACACTTAATAATTTAAGAAATATAGGATTTTCTAAGATACATACTTTCCCTTATTCAATGCGCAGTGGAACGAAAGCTAGTATTATGAAGCAAGTAAATGATACAGTGAAAAATAAACGTGTTCATGAAGTGCTAGAATTAAGTGATAAATTAGAAAACAATTATTATAAGAATTTTATTGGAAAGAAACTTACTGTCTTAGTAGAAGATGGAACTTCAGGATTTACAAGTAATTATATCAAAGTTAAACTAAATAAGGAGTGTAAAAATAATACTTTTGTGGAATGCTTGATTACTTCAGTTGATGGTATTAGTGTAAATGGCGATGTCCTTTAATTTACAAAAGGTTTATTTTGCTTTATAATTTTTAATATAAGGATGTGTGTTCTATGCAATTTGATATTGGAAATAATGATCATCATATTGGAACAGTTACTGCTTGTGTTGGCAATGTAAAAAAGTTTATGGTAATTGCTGCATTAGGCTTTTGTGTACTTACAACAGTGGGGTGTAGTAAAGAAGAAAAGAAAGTTACTCAGGAAAATGTGGTTGTTCGTGATTATACATATTCATATGAACCACGTTATGATGATATTTTATATGAAGTTAAATGGGGAGATACTTTAACGGAAATTGTAGCAGCCTATGAAAGTGATTATAATAAAATATTAAAATATGTTGATGAGATAGAAAGAGCAAATAAATTAAAGGGAATATTAAGAGAAGGCATAACTATTACGTTATGTGGTGTACCTGAAAGTAAACTTGCCGATTATGGATATACATCAGATTACAGTGTTATTGGATATGATGTAATGGTTAAAGATGCTTATGATTGGCTGTTAACCGAAAGAGCATGGATTAAGGAAAGTCCTTTAAATGAAGAATTAGTGGACAAGTTTAATATTGATTTTACGGAATTTGTTATTCAATATAATGATTATCTTAAGGAAAGTGATGAAGTGAAAAAAGCAAAAAAATTAGATGCTTTAGTAGAACTATTAAATGATGTATTAGATCAATTTAAAACGCTTACAGGATTAGGATTTGAACAACATCATAAAGCTTATCCACTTCCCGAAGAGCAACCAACTTATGAAACTGTTTTGTAATATAAAATAGAGTGTAAACTCTATTTTTATTTTGGTTATTTTATTGAAGAGATAAAGATATTCCTTTATAATAAGTATTAGCATAGGGGTAATTGATATGAATATGAATAAATTATTTAAAAAAAGATTATTCTTTTTTATTACATCAACTGTGTTTATATTGATTTTGACTGTAGCATCTAGTTATGCTTTCACACATAGTGATTTTAGCAATGATGCTGTGGTTTTTAACAATGACAAATTAAAAGTATTGTATGAAAATGGGCAAGTAATTGATCAAAAAAGTTCATATCCAATGAGTTTTCAACAAGGAATTGAAGAAGCACCTTTAAGTACAATTAAAGTTATTAACAATAAAAAAGCGGCTTCAAACTTTTATTTGAAAATTAGTGATAAAGAGGAAAATAGCAATAATTTAGGTTTTGATAAGATTTATTATTCGATAAATGGCGAAGCACCATTACTTTTAAGCACGGCTTCTGATGGCATTGTATATTATGGAAAAGTAAATGGCGATGAAGAGGTTATTTTAAGTATTAGGGTTTGGGCCTCGGCTGAACATATTACGAATAATGATCAAGGAAAAAGTGTTAATTTAAAATATGAAATATTAGAAAAATAAAATGAGAGAATTAAATTTCTCTCATTTTTTCACGATTTTTAAATGGATTTTTCTTGTCAATCTTATCAGTGAAGAGAATACCATCTAGATGGTCAAGTTCATGTTGGAAGGCAATGGCGATGTCTTCTCTTACACGAATCTCATATTCTTCTCCGAATTCATTATATGCTCTTAGACGAAGACGAGCAAATCTTGGAACGATTCCATTGACTTCACGATTAACAGATAGACATCCTTCACCTTCACCGACATATATTAATTCTTCTGAATGACTTATTATTTCGGGATTGATAACGATATATCGGCCGAATGTACCATCTCCATTATCTTCGGATACGACGAATATACGTTTATTTATACCGATTTGGCAGAATGATAAACCCATACCAGCACGAAGATCATATTTCTTAGCTATCTCTTCATCTTGGCTCATTTCAAGGTAATCTAAGCAATCATATATAGTTTGCTTGGTTTTTTCGTCTAGTGGAAAAGTTACTTCTTCACTTACTTTATGAAGCCTTGCATCTTTTTCATCTAATATCTTAATATTTGGTAATTCCATAATTACACCCCTCATTACCGATTATTTTATCAAATTATGTTGTAAAAATAA
>CAMWQX010000145.1 GCA_947176475.1 uncultured Bacillota bacterium | reverse complement strand
ATATTTTATTTTGCCGGTTTTTTTAAATTATTCCCAAGCTTCTTCTTTTGTCATAATAATACACCCTTTCTACAATTATAATGGGTGGATTATTTATGGTTTATACAGGTTATTAGCACTTTTGGCACTTTTTTCAGGAATTGTTATTAAGCCATCGGCTAAACGCACCCAGATGTCTTTAAAAAGAGTTACAGAATAAGGCCAATTGTTATCTTCTATATAAGCAATGACAATATCTCTTTCTTTTCGGTCCATTGTCGGATATAAATACCTTAATTGCTCAATAAAGGATTCCTTATCGGGAAATTTATTTGTGATGATTAAATTTCCAATAAAGACACCAATATGATTAGCTTTACCAATGGGTAGATATGTTCTTAAGATTTTACGGACTTCATCAATACTTCTATCTGTTAGAGCATAATAATCATATAAACTGAATTGGCGATTCTCATGACCATAATAAACACCATTTTCATAATAGTCGGCCAATGTTTCAGCGAGTTTTCTTCTTTCTTTACCAAAACTAGCCTCGGTAGATAGATATTTTTGGTATAGTGCTTTAAAATCCTCGTCTTTATTATCCTTTTCATCATTTAAGGCATCAAAGAAAGATCTAGGGGTATTATAACCACCTCTTTTGATACATTCTTCAAGATTATCTTTGCCAGAATTAATGTAATCATTCATTATTCCTTTTAGTTTATCAATTTTATCTTGATGTCTTTTTTGATTATTTTCAAGATTCCCCGCTTTGGTTTTTTCTCTACCTTCAGCCTGTCTTTCAAAAAGAATAAGAGATTCAAGAGAATCGATGGAAACTCGCGTAAGTAAATCTTCGGGATGGACTTGAAAATAAGCATTACGTAGAGCTTTTAGAGATTCATAACTAATATAATGGTCGTGTAAGTACACTAAGGCATCCATGGGATTTTTCTGATTGGCGATAGTTCTCAATGTGGCAAAATCCAAACCTTCCGTAGTACTTCTTTTGGATAATTCCATACATTCCCGATATTTTTCTAAATATTCAGGAGAAGCTATTTTTAAGTATTCATTAATCATTCTATCTAATAAAGGCTTGGAGTATGGCAAATATCTTTTATCCTCGGTTGCATATTTGGCCCCTAATACTTCAAGGGAAGCAACCCGAAATCGATTGGCAATCTGGGTATCACATAATTCTTTTCCGCGTTTTAAAAGGGTTTCTTTGGAAATACTGCGCAATTTATTATATCGGAGAACATCTTCTTTACTAACATACTCGCTTTGCTTGTATATTTGAAGGTACTTTAATAAGGTTGTAAATCCATATTCTTTGCCGTCTTCTTCGTTATATCTAGCTAGATACGGCAAAAGAGCGGCTTCTAAACCTTCATTTCTTAATAAGGCATGAAATAATTCTTTACCTCTTTTTAATTCTACTTCTGTTGCCATAATTATTTATCATTAAATCCTAACTCTAATAGATACTTCTCTTTATTACGCCAATTTTTTACCGTTTTTACATATAATTCTAAGTAAACTTGTTTACCTAGCATGCGTTCAATGTCAGCTCTTGCTTCGCTTCCAATGGTCTTAAGCATATTTCCTTGTTTACCAATGATAATTTTTTTTAGAGAATCCCTAGTAACGATGATATCTACAGCCATTTCAATAATGCTAGATTTCTCTTTATATTGCGTTAAAACACAAGTTACAGAATGAGGAACTTCATCATTAGTTAGATTTAAAATCTTTTCGCGAACTAATTCTTGAATCATAAAGTATTCGTCATTATTAGTTACGGTATCATCATCATAGTATTTAATATTATCACTTAAATAATTCTTGGTTAAATTTATCAATCTATCTATATTGTCTTTCTTTAGGGCACTTATAGGAATGATGTCGGCAAAATCATAAAGATCTTTATAAGCGATAATGGCGTTCATAATACCTTCTTGCGTTATTTTATCAATTTTATTTAGAACAAGTATAACTGGTACAGTAGTATGTTTTAGGGCTTCAATGATAAATTTATCACCTTTACCTAAACCGGTGGATGCATCAACGACAAAAAGGATAGCGTCAATATCTTCTAATGATTCATAAGATTGCTTATTTAGGTGTTTTCCTAATTTATCGGCAGCTTTATGAATACCTGGAGTGTCAACGAAGACAATTTGGGTATCTTCATCATGATAGACACCTTGTATTGTATTACGGGTTGTTCCAGCCACGTTAGATACGATTGCTATTTTTTTATTTATTATTGTATTTATAAGAGTACTTTTACCAGTATTAGGTCTTCCGACGATACTTATAAATCCACTTTTCATACTACCACATCCTTTTACCACTCATAATTATATCATACAATTATGTTTAATTCATTTAAAATTTCATCTTGTAAACCGAATTGAATTTTCTCCTCTTCTTCACTTCTAGTATGATCATATCCCAATAAGTGAAGAAGCCCGTGTACTACAAGAAATGATAATTCACGTTTTTCGGAATGCGCATATTCACGTGCTTGCATACGCATTTTAGGAATAGATATGAAAATGTCTCCTAATTGACGTATTTCGGTTTTGTAGTTTTGATTATCTTCTAAAGCAAAACTTAAAACATCAGTTGTTCGATCAATGTTACGATATTCTAAATTGTATTTATGCATTGTTTCATCATCAATAAAAATGATAGAAAGATAGGCATTACTCACCTTCATTTTCTTTAAAGTATGATTTATGACTTCCTCGAGATATTTATAATCAAAATCACAACCAAATTCATCAATTATTTCAAAATTATTCATTCAATAATACACTCCTATCACATAAAACAATAAAATGACGATAAATATTAATCCACATATTAGTATGGCTTTTATAAGATTTAATTTATTTTCATTTTTGATATGCTTAAATATGGCATGAATGGTTACAAAAATTAGGTAACCAAGTAGTCCACCAACAAAATTTAAGATAATGTCATCGATATCAAAACTTCTGCCAATATTCATTTGGATTATTTCGATGATAAGCGATGTTATGAAAGTAATTGTTGTTGGAATTAAAAAATGACATTTATGGGCTTTTTCCATAATCATATCCGTTACTAAATAGCCAAATGGCATAAAGATAATGATATTGCCAATTACATTGCGGAAAAATAATTTACTAGATAAATGGTATCGTGTCATCTCTTTAAAAGGAATAAAGTTATTAGAATAACTTTCAAAATCGGTCGTTGTTACGAGATAAAATAAGGAGAATATATAGATAATGGCTACAAGAGTTTTTAGTTCTTTATAGATAATAATCTTCTCTTTGGCGTAAATTAGACTAGTTATTCTAATAATGGAAATGACAATTGTAAAAAGAAATACCATTGGCAATAAATTGTTGAATATATTAAATATTTTATTCGGTATCAATTTCATCACTCATTTCAAAGTATTCTGTAGAACCAATTGATTCGTTAACACTAAAGAATACCTCTAATATAATTGTACTATTATTTTGTTCACTATTCAAAACTTTTTCGCTTGTTATGGTATTGTTTTTGCCAATTTTATCTAATAGGCGCTCTTTGGCAATATTAATTCCCTTTGTTTTGGCTTCTTCTTTAGATAATTCATAAGTATTGATAACAGTTTCTAATTCTTTATTAAATTTAATTGGTCCTATTTTAAATATGGTCTTAGTGTCATAATTTATATACTTGCTTTTGAATAAGTTATTATTATTAAAACTAAGATTATATCTCTTTTTATTAGTATATTCCTTCTTTTCTTCTACTAAGGGAACTTTTATAGTGGTCTTATACCAGGTTTCGGCAATTACTTCTCCTTTAGCACAGATATTATCTTTTATTTCATCATTTAGCATAATTTGTCCACTGATGATGATATCCCCTTTTTGAACATAATCGGCTTCTTCAAACATATTTACTCCAGAAAGGGCTTTAATTTGTTTGATAACACCATCTTTTTTAGCAACTATATGACAATATGGCGGGTTTTCTAATTCATTAGTTAATATTCTTTCTTCAAAGGAAACAATGTATTTCATACCTTGCTTATTAATAGAAAGCCAATCTAAGAAATCACGATGATCATGAACAATTTCATCACTTATGGAATTAAGGGTTCCTAAGTCTTTGTTGAGAGTAAATTTTTTTATTTTCTTTTCTTTAAGAAGAAGATTTACTTCTTTGATTAAGGTTTTATTTTCGAGCTTAATTTCTACTGATATAATAATATTACTGATAAGTTATATGCCAATTAAAAAGAAAAGAAGCATGATAAGATCAAAAAGGTATTCTTTT